>CAZYSW010000829.1:0-2234 GCA_964650105.1 uncultured Nannocystaceae bacterium | reverse complement strand
CGCCGCTCGCCTTTGCGGTCGACGGCACGATCGCGGACGTGCCGCCGACCGAACCGCCGCGGTATAGGGCGACAGTGCGCGGGTCCGATCGGACCACCGGGTCGCGCGATCGTGGGTCGCAACGCGATGGAAGCGCGGCCCGACGCCGACGGCCAGCTTGACGCCCCCGGGCTGCGCAGCCTACGCTGGATTGCGAAGCATGGGTGCGCGGGTTTTGGTGGTCGACGACGACCCCTGGATCCTCCGGATGGTCACCGCCACCCTGGAGAAGCGCCGCTACGTGGTCGATACGGCGCGTGAGGGGCAACAAGCCCTCGAACGTGCGCGCGCCAATCCGCCCGACGTGATCATCACCGACGTGATGATGCCGGTGATGGACGGTTGGACGTTCGTGGCGCAGCTTCGGATGATCCCGCAGCTCGCTGCCATCCCCGTCATCATGCTCACCGCGCTGGGCAAGGATGATGCGCGCCTACGCAGTCTCGGCCTCGGTCCGGAGGACTACCTGCCCAAGCCGTTTCGCTTCGACGACCTCGAAAAGCGCGTCTCGGCGGCGCTCGCTCGGGCCGCGGAGGCTTCGGGGCACCCCGAATCGGGCGATGCCCCAGGGCCCTATCCCGCCATGCGCACGCCGGTCCCCGCGACGCCCGTCCCGGGCAGCGCCCCACGTCCTGCTCCCTATCCGCCGCCGCAAGGACAGACCTACGAGTCTCACGTCGGGCATTTGCCGGTGCCCCCCGGGTACCCCGGCTACGGACAGCCGGGCTACCCGGCCTATCCGTACGGAGCGTATCCGGGCTATCCGCAGTATCCCGCCGGCGGTCCTTATCCGGGCTATCCCGCCTATCCGCCGGGACACCCCGCGGCCTACCCTCCCCGACAGCCGGGGCCGGGACAGCAACCTCCCGGTCAACCGCCGCCGGGCCAGGGCGCGGGGACGGCCCCGCCGGTCCGGCGCGTCCCCGCGGCACCGCAAGAGGTCGACGACGATCCGACGGCACCGACGCAGATCCCTCGCCGCACGACCGCGCTCAACGGACGCCTCGAACAGCTCCAGTTGTCGAGCTTGCTGGTGATGATGGAGATGGAGCGCAAGGGCGGCGTGCTGACGCTCAAGGACGGCAGCGGCGGCGACACCGGTCGCATCTTCTTGCGCGGAGGACAGGTCATCTGCGCCAAGCTCGACGGACGCCCCGACCTCGGCGGACGGGAGTGCGTCTACGAGATGCTTCGCTGGAAGGGGGGCAACTTCAGCTTCAACGCGATGGAGGTGGAAATGGAGGACACGGTCAAGTCCTCGACGACACACCTCCTGATGGAGGGTGCCCGCCTCATCGACGAGGCCAACCGCGACGACGATTTCCTGTAGGGCTCGTCGCGGGTGTGACGAGCGTTCGGTCCCGTCGCGAGGCTTCTCGGAGACATCGACGCCATGGCTCGACGGTTCCGACGCCCACGACCCGGTGAGACGCCCACGACCGGCAGCGACGACGAGCTGCTCGACGTGCCGCCCGACCTCGGTTTGCGCGGCAGCATCGAGGGCTATCGCGCCGGACGGACCACGCGTCGGCTGGTGTATCTGTCGCTCGCGGCGGGTGTGGTCGGGACCTTCTTCGCGGTGCGCTGGTACATCGAGCACCTCGAGGAACGCGAGCGCGCCAAGGCACCGACCTACACGGTGGACCCGGCCACCATCGAGGGCCGCCCGCGCCAACTGGAGTGGTCCGAGGGCGTCGCCCGCCTCGGCCTGTCGCGCGAGCCCCCCGGTGTGGAGGCGATCGTCTTGCCCGACCGCGTACTGCGTCTGGCCGACGGATACGAGCACGCCCAGGTGAGAGTCGACGTCCGCGACGGCCGCACCCACGAAGTCATCGTCCTCGTCGGCGAAATCACCCAAGAACCCCACCCCTGACCACCCCCCACGCTCCCCTCCGACCGACCCGAACCCGAACCGCACCCGGAACCAAAGCCGCAGCCGGAACAAGGACCTGGAGCCGGAACAGGACCTGGAACAGGAAGCAGCACCTGGAACAGGCGCTGGACCCGGACCTGGACTTGGACCTGGAGCAGGAGCTGGACCCGAGACCGGAGCGGGGGCTGCTAGGCTGGGGGTGTGCGAACCCGGATTGCGGCGGTCGCCGTGGGAGTGGCCGGGATCTTGGGGATGGGGTGCGGCGAGCCTCCACCGCTTCGGGCGCCGGCGTCCGGGCGGGGCGGGTGGCCGGCGGTGGTGT
>CAZYSW010000828.1:0-2244 GCA_964650105.1 uncultured Nannocystaceae bacterium | reverse complement strand
GCCGGCTCGGCCCCCGTCAGGCCGACCGCGAGTCGCTTGATCGCGATCGCGCGATCGAGCTCCGGATCGTAGGCGCGATAGACCTCGCCCATGCCCCCGGCCCCGATGGCCTCGACCAGGAGATAGCGACCCAGCTTGGCCGCCGGCAGGGCCACCCCGCGCGGCCGCGCGCCGTCGCCCCCCCACGTCTCGTCCAGGCGCTCGGTGGGAACGCGAACGGGCTCGTCGCTCGTAGAGGCGCCAGGCACGCACGCAGGCTAGCACGCCCACCTGAGCGGGAACTACTGACCAATCTTCCCGCGACGACGTGCGTTTCGGGCCCGCCCCGGCCGACCGCCCGTGGCCTTGCGGCTCACGGGGCGACGGGATCGCGCGAAGAGGCGACGTCGATGCCGAACCTCCGGTCCAGCACGATGAGGGCCAAAGAACGGATCAGATCGTGGTCGGCCAGGTTGTGCAAGAGGCGGACGACGTCGCGGTGAACCGACGGGTCGTTGATGACCCGTCCCACGGTCCCCTTGCCGCTCTCGATGGCACGCGCGACCGCCACCGCAGACCCGCTGATCTCCGACGCGTGGTCGAGGATGCCCGCCAGTTCGTCGGCGAGCCGACCATCGGGGTCGCGCAGCAGCTTGGACACCAGGCTCTTGTTGGTGGATGCGTCGAGGTCGGCCAGGAGCCGATCGACGCCCCGCATCGTCGCGGCGGTGTCGTCGAGGAACGGGCCGAGGTTCCGGTCGACCTTGGTCAGAATCGTGTTGGCCTTGTCCGTGGCCTCGTGCAGGCCCGCGCTGGTGCTGTTGAACGCCGACAGCGCCACGCCGAAGTCTCGCTTGAAGGTCGGTTCGCTCAGGAATGCACCAAGCAGGCCTTCGCCGTGGGCGAGCTTGCCGGTGATCACCGACAGGTTCTCGATGGTGCCCTTGATCGCGGCGATGGTCCGCTCGTCCTGGAGCTCGGCGACCAACCGCAGCACGGCGTCCAGGCTGATCTCCGCAGTGTCGGTGAAACTCTCGACGCGGGTCCGGAAGCGATCGATGTCCTCGTACAGCGAAGACTGAGCCTGGATCCGATGGTCGCTCCCCAGGGGCTCGGCCGTACCGACGGTGATGTTCACGAGCTGGTCACCGAGCACGCTGTTCGACGCCACCGTCGCCTTGCTGTCCGCACGAATCAGATCGAGCTTGTCGGCTTCGATCTCCATCTTCACCGACGCGCGCCAGTGCTCGGTCTGGTAGCGGGCGCACACGCCCAGCGGGCCCTGCCACATCACGCGCTGCGTCCGCTTGCGGAAATCGCTGGTGACGCAGATTTCGTCGTCTCGACAGTCGTCGGTGCTCGAGCAGGCCTGGTGTTCCCCCTTGGCGTAGGGCTCGAGCTCGCCGCACAGCCCCGTCGGCGCGCAGAACAAGAACTCGTCGCAATCGTCGGTCCGACCGGCCCCGTAGCGACCGATGTCCTCGGTCAGGGGATCGCACGTGTAGGTCACCCGGACGAAGTCGATTCGATCCACTTCCCCCACCAGCACCCCGGCGAGTTGGACCGGGCTGCCCTTGCGCAGGCCGGTGATGGTCCGGAAGTCGGCCCGCACCGTCTCCATGTCGTCGAAGATCCGGCTCCCCTGGCCGAGCGCGAACAGCAAGAAGCCGGAGATCAGCGCCAGGACCGCGACCGCTGCTCCGAGCAGGAGCATGACGTGTTCGTCTTGCCTCAAGCGATCGGATTGTAGGCCCTCGTCGGGGGGCTTTCCACGCGGCGACCCTCCGCGCCGACCGCCTCGTCGGAGCGCCGCTCGGTGGCGGATCCCTCGTCGTCACGCGTCCGGCGGGCGCGAAGGCTCGAGGGGCACCAGATCGACGCGCACGTCCGAGGGCAGGCCGTCGGCGCCCACGTCGAGCACCGTGAACCGGATCATGCCGATCCGGATCTCGTCGCCGCGCTCGACCGGTCGATCGAGGCGGTCGCGCAGGAATTGCCCCAGCGTCGTGGTCGGCTCACCGGGCAGCGAGAGCCCGTGGGCGCTCGCCAGCTCGCCCAGCGTCGTCCCTCCGCCCAGGGGCTCGGGGAGCAAAGAGCTGTCCCCCGGCGAGAACACGTGGTCGAGTAGCCATCGCGAGCTCG
Source organism: uncultured Nannocystaceae bacterium (assembly GCA_964650105.1). Taxonomy (GTDB): domain Bacteria; phylum Myxococcota_A; class Polyangia; order Nannocystales; family Nannocystaceae; genus CAZYSW01. The sequence continues at coordinate 123 of CAZYSW010000828.1, read as the reverse complement.
GCCGGTGGGTCACGAACACGTGGTCGCCCGGAAGGATCACCGTCTTGCCCTTGGGCACGACCAGCTCCCGGTCGCGGACGATCAGGGCGACGACCATCTCCGCGGGCAGGCCGATCTCGTCGA
>CAZYSW010000827.1:1371-2256 GCA_964650105.1 uncultured Nannocystaceae bacterium | reverse complement strand
GGGCTTCCCAGAGCGCCTCGTGTGAACCAGCGGCGGGGGCGAGAGCCGAGACGCTGCGACGAGGCGGGACCTCACCTCCGCCATGGGCGCCACGAGGTCCGCCGGCGCTGGCGGCTGATGATGTTCACGAAGAACCGCCCACTCCGAGCCCAAAGCACGCCGTCCTTGAGGACGAAGGCCTCCACCCAGTGCTTGCCCGTGTAGGACGCGGTCTCTCGATGGACGAGGCCTGACTTCGGGTCTCCGGCGTTCGTCCGGGCATCGATGAACTCGCCGCGGAGACCCCTGACCTCAGCAGCGTGCGCCCCGGTGTTCACGACTTGCCACTTCACTTCAAACGGGGCCGGCACGTTGGTGTCCGCTTGGAATCGGAAGCTTGTGTCGTCGGTCACCGCCCGTCCATCGCTGCTCAGCTCGAAGCTCTTGCCGCGGCGCGACGACGCCCAGCAGCGCACGGTGACGCGATGCTGCTGGGCGCGGTACACCGGCCACGCATGCTGCTGGGCATGCGATGTATCCCCGAGCGCGAGCAGCGCCTGGGGCGAGACGATGGCCCGGTTCTCCGGTACTTCGACCGTTCCCAGCTTGCCGAACAACGCCTCCCAGTCGCCGGCGTCGACCAGGTCGATGGCAACCGTCGCCGCGGCGGAGAGGGTCTCACGCTCGTCATCGCCGAAGATGCTCGAGAGGTCGTTGCCGGTGGGGTTCGCGGGATCCTCGATCCGCAAGCTGTCGATGTCGTCGCGGAGCGCTTTCCAGACCGCCATCAAGCGCTCTTCGAGCCCGGAGGCCTGAGCGGACGCGAGGATCTCCACCACCAGGAGTTCGAGAACGAATGTCTTGATGTCGAGGTCGGCCCTCAGCTTCCAGAGCTTCGCGAGCCGA
>CAZYSW010000827.1:310-1361 GCA_964650105.1 uncultured Nannocystaceae bacterium | reverse complement strand
ACGTCCGTGTGGCCGCTGCCCTTGATGTGGCTGATGTGCTTGCGGACGTTTGTCTTCAGCCGCTCCTTTTCGCCGCCCTCCTGGAACAAGAAGACGTCATCCTGAACGTCGTCGACGAAACGCCCCGGCACGACATCCACGGCGAACGTCATCGTCCCCTTCTTGCGCGCCGATAGTCGCAGTGCCGAGCGCCTGGGTTCGACCACGTATTCCGTAGCTAGCGCGGCCTCTACAGCCTCGCGGATCTCACGCAAGGTGCCGCCGGCGCCGTCGTCTTCGTTGGCGAAGTAGCAGATGGTGTCGAGGTCGAAGCCCGCTCGTACCAGGGTCTCCTTAGCCATCGAGCCGCCCACCTCGATCAGCGGCGTCGCCTCGGTGAGTTTGGAGACCAGGAGGCTACGAACGCGCTCGTGCTCGGCGAGCAGTTCCTCGCGCTCGGTAGAGCCCTCCTCCAAGGTCTGCTCGGCGAGGACGGCTCGCAGGAACTCATCGGGCACGAGACTCATGCCTCCTCCTCCAGCGCGAAAGCGAAGCGGTACCGCGGAGACCGCTGGCGCGAGTACTCGTAGAGGGCGACCGCTGGATCCATTCGCGGGTTCACGGCTTGGCCGAGTGCGATCGCGATCGGGGTGGGCACGGCGGCGAACACGTGAATCCTCGTGCACTCGGGGAACCGGTCGCGGATTGCGGCGAGCGTATCCCGGACCTGCTTGGCGGCCGCTCGGAGCCGCGCTGTCGAGCTGAGCCACATCTTGTTCGGGTTCGGCACGTGGATCTCGATGTGGTGTGCGGCTTCCGGGGCACCGGCCCTTGCGTCGTTCTCCGAGACGCGCGCGCTGATCTAGAGCCGCAGCGCGACCTCGCAGGGCTGCGTGACTACGTCGTCGGGAACGCCGCTGGTGTCGATCTGGACGTCCTCGTACTCGTCAGCATCGGACGGCCAACTCCACTCGGACCGATCTCGGTCGTACTGGAAGGCGCGCACCTCGACCCGGTCGCTGAAGAGGAACCCGAGGTGCGCCGCGAGGGGGATCGGGGCCAGGCTGAAGAC
>CAZYSW010000827.1:0-300 GCA_964650105.1 uncultured Nannocystaceae bacterium | reverse complement strand
TTCGCCTGTCCATCCGGCCCGTGCCGGGCGCACATGAAGCGCGGGTCCCAGCGGGACGTCCGGGGCCAGGGCGGTGACCGCTGCCTGCAGGTTGATCGGCGACATCACGTCGTGAACCACGACGAAATGCCCTCTTCGGATCTTGTCGACGGTGTCACCCGCCGTGCCATCGGGGAGTAGGAAGAGATGCTCGTACCCGAGCGGTGCACCGAGTATCTCGCAGCGCTGCTGCAGCGTGAGCCCACGAGCCTTCTCCCACAGCGCGTCGCTGCTCATGTGGCCAAGCTCGACGCCAGGGTA
>CAZYSW010000826.1:954-2263 GCA_964650105.1 uncultured Nannocystaceae bacterium | reverse complement strand
CCGATCCGACGCCCGAGCAGGCCGCAGCGATCATCGATCTGGTCGAGGTCGGCGGCTGGTGCGCTGCCCGGGGCTAGGACTCGCCATGATGACGCGAACAGCAGGGTGGTGAACTGTCGGCTCACTCGGTGCGTGGGACGAGACGCAACCGGAACGACGACGGGTCGAACAGGGCCATCTCGTCGCCGGTCGGTTGGTCTTGGGTGCGTTGTCGAGACGAATGGAGCCGCACGATCAGGTAGCGGTTGGGCGAGCCGGCAACCACGTCGAAGAACTCGGGGGTGGGCGGCCACACCCACGTCGCAGCGGACGTCCAGGTGATCGTCGTTTCGCCGGGAGCGAGGATCACCGAAGGTCGCCAGCCGGTCCATCCAGACTCGATGGCGGAGCTGGCGGGCACCGCTTCAACGTCGAATGTGTTATCGACCGGGGCCTGATCGGAGGTGGCGACCAGTTCGACGCCAGCGAACAGCGACCAGTCGATCCCCTGCCACGAGGCCAGGTCGAACGACACCGCCGCCTGCCAGATGGTGAAGGTGCCCGAGTGGAGCTGTTGGCCGACCTTCACCGGGTCTGTCGCTTCACCGTTGCTCGCCACGGCCCCCCAATCGACGTCCGCCCAATCGGAGTCCGCTGACTCCCACTGCCACACCAGCGCGGCAGGGAGCTGCAACGCGTCGTCGGCCGGATCGTCGGGGATGAGGATGCGCCACTCGTCGAGCCCGAACCTGGTCGTCCAATCCCAGCCCTGCCAGTCCCAGGCGTGTTCGATGCGTTCTACCTTCGCCCGCTGGACAATGATGTCCCCCGCTCCGGTTGGGCGCGCGGTCACCTCGACCACATCCGCGAGCTCAACATCGAGCACGTCGCCCGTTGGCACGTCAGGATGTCGGGGGCGGAGGTCGATCGACTCGATGATCGTGCGGGGCTCGGCCGACCGGGCGAGAACACGGTCAGCGTGGGCCCGGGCCGCCTCGGGAGTTGCGTGGATCGTGTTGAGGCTCAGCCCGAGCTCGCCGAGGAGTGCCCGCCAGGTGGAGGATTCGCGTCGTTCCGTCGGCCCGTCGTCGCGTTGGACTTCCACGACATTGACGACCCGGTCGGCGCCGTAGATGGGCGAGATATCAGCGTAGGGAATCACCCCGCTGGCCGGCAGTCCGTCGAAATGCCAGGTGGCGGCCTTGGCGTCGAACGGTGGGCGCTGACGGAACACGAGACGACCATCAGCGGCGACGAACAGGCTGCCGCCTTCGGTCGCGGCGATCTGTGCGATGGCGTCGAGTGGGGCAAGGTCACCGCGAGCGGGCGA
>CAZYSW010000826.1:0-944 GCA_964650105.1 uncultured Nannocystaceae bacterium | reverse complement strand
ACCCGCGTCGATGTCTCGCATCGAGGCGGGGATGCCGAGCACGTCGAGCCACCGTTCGAGGCGTTCGCCAGTGGTGTCGCCGTCCCATGGGGCTGCCCCGTGCGCGTAGTCGTCGGCGATCTCGTCGTCGGTGAGCAGGGCGTCCCACCATGCGAGGTGCCCGAAAGTGACCTGGGAGTCGGTGCGGCCTGTGTAGTCGGTCGCGGCGAGTCGCAGCATGACGACGTTGTTCACGATCGTCGCCAGGCTGTTCGCACCGAAGTCCGTCTCTGACCCGAGTTGAATGCCGTCGAAGAACACATCGACCCGGGCAGTGGTGGTGCGCTTCACTCGGAGAACGAAGTGATGCGCGAGCCCATCGGAGAGAGCAGGCGCGGCGTACTCGAAGGTGGCGGGCACACCGTTCCTCTCGCCGACCACGAGGGTGAGGGTCGGGGTGTCGACGTCACCGGTGACCACCAGGGCGATCGTGTGCCTGTCGAGCGGCGAGTCGATCGGGGCCACCGAGTTGCTGTGCAGGTAGAGGAGCATGCTGCCCTCGACGAACGTGTCGACCCTCGCCCAGAACCGGATGGTGAGCTCGGCGTCTTGGTCGAACCCGACGGGAGGAAACACGTCGACGGCGAAACCCTGGATGTCCGACCAGCACTGCATCGACGCCCTCGAGCTGTAGGGCAGGAGCGACGCGGAGGTTTCGCCGATGTCGGCCGCGTATCCGCCGTCGAGCCCGCTGACCAGCTCGGCGGCGACACGACCGGACCGGTCATTGAGCGGCCAGTACCATTTCAGGTCCTCGGATGAGAGGGTCTCGATCTGGACGACCGACGGGAGTGGCGGCGCGGAGGACAGGACGCCCAACAGGTCGACGGCGGTGATCTCCACGGTCCCGTCGCCGATCGCCCACCACGGCTCGTACGCGACGAGCACGCGTCCCGGCGGCGAGC
>CAZYSW010000825.1:1945-2265 GCA_964650105.1 uncultured Nannocystaceae bacterium | reverse complement strand
AAGCATCGAGCTGGTGGGGCAGCTCATGAGGGATGGGGAGGGACGGGGGGTGCAACATCGTCGTTCGACCTTGGTGTGGGGGGGGAGCACCGGCAGCGAGCGCAGGCGCTCGACGTCGGCGACGGGGCTCGACCAACGGCGGGCGAGCACCAGAAGCGAGAGCACCGGCACCACGAGCGCGACGATTCCGTCGAGGATCGGGTGGTGTCGTAGCGTCGGCTGCCCTGCGAACAGGTAGAAGCCGTTGAAGGCCAAGAAGCTGGCGATCGTCAGAAGGCGATGTCGAAGTCGTCGGCGATGCCTCGAGCGCGTCGCCAGGA
>CAZYSW010000825.1:0-1935 GCA_964650105.1 uncultured Nannocystaceae bacterium | reverse complement strand
CAGGACGCGCTCGACGAGGGAGAACAGGGTGAAGCTGACGGCGGAGAAGGAGACGAGGGTGGCAGTGGCGGCCAACGGTGCCGGCACGTCCGGTGCGAAGATGAAGCCGGGGCCGAGGATCAGGGCACGGTCGACGGAGCGCTTCGTCCATGCGCCCTCGAAGAAGGCCTCCCACCGCCCGTGACGAAGTCGATAGTAGGCGTAGAAGGCGAATACCAGACCGGGGAGCGCATACGTGACGATCCGCCGCGCTCTCTGGTCGAGCTCACTGCGATAGGCGCGGTCGCGATCGATGTCCGGGCACTTGGGTCTGCATCCGGTACAGCGTCCGCACCTCGAGGTTCGAGCGACGCCGAGCGGGCCTGCGTCGGTGTAGATCCGTTCGATGACCCCCACGGGACAAAAGACGTTGCACCACGTCTTGCCCAAGAACACGAAGTTGCACCCGACCGCAGCCAGTGCCATGGCCGCGAGGGCGCACCCGAGCGCCTCGTGATCACCATTGAGCGCAACGTGGCGGAGCAACAATCCGACGAGCAGAACGACGAACGCCACCAAGAGCCCGTTGCGCTGGATCCACGACGGGAGCGCGAGGCGGCGCCTGACGCGAGCCCCCAGGGCTCCGACCGCGGCGAGGGGCACAACCGTCGCCAGGTGTGAAAACCGAACGCGACCACCACCAGCGGAAGCAGCGGCAGGGCCACGGTCCACGTCCACCGGGGCGCGTCCGGGTGATCCAGGCAGACGACGATGGCCCCGACGCATCCGGCGATCGACATGCATCGCATGGCGATCGTCGTTCGGCGCGCGGCCGCTTTGGGGACTCGAGAGGGCATTTTTGTCGTTGCCGAAGGCGGAACCCGACGAACATGCCGAACGACCACGCCTCGAACCGGCTTTCACCGATCCATCCCATCGACAATGCGAAGGCCAGTTCGAGCGTGGCCGCTCGGTCCGCAAGCACGCGGGACGAGGCCGGTTGTTCCACGAACAGGCGGGGATGCTTGCTTCACCGGCCCCGATCTTCGACCAAGGACACTCGGTGACAGAGAAGGTTCATTCTCGATCCGCGGCGTGCTTCCGAACGGAAAACGGGTCGGACCCGACCGCTCGAAGAAGGGGGGCGGTCCCACGCATCGGATCGCCCGCGCTCGCGCCGGCGACACCGCGGCAGGTGGTCGGACGTGGTGGGACCGCGCACCGAGCCGCGCGGCGTCAGCGATCCGCCGCTTGGCTGGCCTTGCGCTCGATCTTGGCCCAGGAGTCCTTGAGCTCGATCGTTCGGTTGAAGACCAAATGACCGGGGCGGCTGTCGGGATCGACGCAGAAGTAGCCCAGCCGCTCGAATTGGATGCGGTCGAACGCGGGGCGGTCTGCGAGCCAGGGCTCGACCCGGCAATCTTGGAGCACCTGCAGGGAGTCGGGATTGAGGTCCCGCAGGTAGGCGTCGTCACCCTCGTGGCCTCGGCCCGGGAACTCGGCCTTGAACAGCCGGTCGTACAGGCGCACTTCGGCGGGCAGGGCATGTGCGGCCGAGACCCAGTGCGACGTCCCCCGGACCTTGCGTCCGTCGGGGGCGTTTCCGCCTCTGGACGCCGGATCCCAGGTACATCGCAGCTCCACGACCTCTCCGTCGTCGTCTTTGACGACGTCGGTGCACGTCACGAGGCAGGCGTAACGGAGCCGGATCTCCCGGCCCGGGGCCAGGCGATACCACTTCTTGGGTGGGTCTTCCCTGAAGTCGTCGCGTTCGATGAAGATCTCGCGGCTGAAGGGGACGCGACGGGTACCGAAGCTCGGATCCTCGGGGTGAAGGGGGGCGTCGAACCACTCCACCTCGCCCTCGGGGAAATTCTCGATCACCACTTTGAGCGGGCGGAGGACCGCCATCACGCGCGGGCAGGTGGCATTCAGATCTTCGCGCACCGCGTGCTC
>CAZYSW010000824.1:0-2269 GCA_964650105.1 uncultured Nannocystaceae bacterium | reverse complement strand
CTCACCACTTGCCGTCGTTGTTGACGTAGGTCTCGAACAGCGCCTGGGCGGTCGCCCTAGAACGACAAACAGGTTGAATGCTGCATAATATTGCAGACTTAGGCTTAGGCCGCGAGGCGATCCATCTGGTGAAGCACCTCGAGGTTCTGGATGGCGGCGGCACGTCGGAGGTCGAACAGGTTCTTGCGCGTCCCAATGTAGCGAGCACGGTGTCCCTTTCGGGCAGCGATGCGAGCGAGGGAATGCTCGACTGCGACGCGTTCGCGAAGCTTGGCGCGACCCATTCGCGTGCTCTGGAGCCTTCTGAAGCGCCGCTGGGCCGCCTCATCCTCGGCGATCGATACACTACGACCCCGGCCGAGCGCCGCCTCGGTGCAGGTCGAACGAAGGGAGCATCCGCCACACGTATCCGGATCGAAGTGCACGGTCTGACCCGGCTCGAAGAGCTCCACCTGGCCAGCCGGACAAGTAATGGTCTTGGTGCGAAGGTTGATGGCGAAGTCTGCCTTGGAGAACATACCGGGGCGTCGAGCGCGCTGCGGCCATGGCTTGGCAAGGATGGTGCCCCCGCTCTTCAAAGTTTCGGCCATGAGTGGGCTGTTCACGTACGCGCGATCGATGTGCGCCTCGATGATTCTGAATCCCTGGCGCGCGATGTCCGCACCAATTGGTTCCGCGCCCTCCTCTTCTGGACGGTTGGCGGGCGTGATTGCGCAAGCGACGACCACAGGAACATCGAGATCGCGCGCAATGTGCTCCTTGTAGCCGTTGAAGCGTTTGGAACGGCTCTTACGACCATGTCGCATCTCGCGGTCCTCGATCGAGACGCGGCGGTCAGGAGCCACGCCTTGGCGAATCGCGACGGCTCCCCCCGGACCGCGCTCGAGATCTTGTCCACGCACCACGTCGATAGCTTCGAGGAACGGGCGGAGCGGCTGGCTTTCGTAGCCATCGAGGTTTCGCTCGACCCACGTCTGAAGCGCCGAAACCTGCCGCTCGACAATCTCGATCGCCGTGGCCTTCTGCTTGGCGTCGCTCCAGTCGATGTCGAGCGCCGCCTTGACGCTCGTCCCAAGAAACAGACGGGCGCGCGCCCTGCGGCAGATGTCCTCCTCGGAAACGTCGAGAATCTTCGACACGATGCGGATTATCGAACGTGCTGCATGGCCGAGAAGGTTGATCGTGTCCTCTACCCTCCCGGCCCCTACGAGAGGGCGGCTATCGATCGCGACGCGCAACGCTTTGGAGAGCGCCTGCGCTTCGCCCTTCTTCGCAACGCCGTCTCGAACCAGCATCACCGTTCGTTCGAGGAGCACTCGGTCCATCTCGTGCTCGACGAGTCGCTGTCGAAACGCTTGCAGCGCGCCCTGCGAGAACGGTGGCTCCGTCGTACCAAGACAACCAAGTACCATCTGCCAGCGGAGGTCCATGACCGCCAGCTCGACCGCTTCGGCATCCGACGCACCCACATAGCCCTGGAGCAAGATGACCATGCACATCATGGCGGGTGGATGCGGCTCCTCTCCAGCTCCGCTATCCCGATACATTCCCTCGAGCTGCTGCTGAAAGGCGTCGTCGAAGATTGCGTGTCTCTTCGTTCGAAGAAAACCGAAAAGGGCGCGTACCCTGTTCAGCCGCTTCATGATCAACTGCTCTTGTTTGGAGAGCTCGACCGGCGGGGACCAACGCTTCATGAGAACCTCCTGTCCCCCCGAAGAAACCACACCACCGGCGCTGCCGTCGCGGTCTCCAGCAAAAATCGCATAGGGCAAGGTATGATCACATAGGATCATGTATGGCCACGCGAGTACCGACGCACGCTCCCATCCTCGTCCGGCTACGCGGCCGCAGCGCGCCGGATTCCGGCATGGTTGCGCACACTTGCATCATGATCGGTCCTCTAGGGCGACGGCGAGGCTGACCTGGCCATCGTCGTCGCCGCGAATCGACCGGAGCCAGCTCGCGAACGCGTCGAATCCGGCCTCGTCGTCCTCGGGATCCATCACGTCGCGCTCGAGCGGTTCGAACGCGCCGTCGAACACCGTGGCGAGGGGCAGGATGCGGTTGGCGAAGCTCGCCGCGGACCGGGGCAGGAAGGCACGAAGCGCCCCCGGCCGGAGCTTCGGCCCCCGCACGCGGCCTCGTTCCGCGAGCGTGCGCCGCCAGAGCTTCGTCCAGGTCCCGACGAGCCGGCTCCCGGCGTGGTCACCCCGACATCCCCTTCGCCGCCGACTTCCTGGCCGACCGACGCATCGCCACCATTCGGGTG
>CAZYSW010000823.1:0-2273 GCA_964650105.1 uncultured Nannocystaceae bacterium | reverse complement strand
CACGCGGCGACCATGGTGACGGCGGGCGTGTACCTGATCGTCCGTCTCAACTTCCTGTTCGCGCTGGCCCCGGTGGTGATGGCGGTGATCGCCGTGGTGGGGGCCGTGACCGCGCTGTTCGCAGCCACCATCGGTATCACGCAGAACGACATCAAGAAGGTCCTCGCCTACTCCACGGTGTCGCAGCTCGGCTACATGTTCCTGGCGGCGGGCATGGGGGCGTGGGCGGCCGCGATCTTCCACCTGTTCACGCATGCCTTCTTCAAGGCCTGCCTCTTCCTCGGTTCCGGTGCGGTCATCGAGGCGTGCCACCACAACCAGGACATCCGCAGCATGGGTGGGCTGCGCAAGAAGATGCCGGTCACCGCGGGAACCTTCCTGGTGAGCTGCCTGGCGATCGCGGGCATCCCGTTCTTCTCGGGCTTCTTCTCCAAGGACGAGATCCTCCTGTTCGCGTACGTCAGCGAGAGCGCCTGGAGCCCCGGGATCAACTGGGTGACCTACGTGCTCGGCCTGGTGGCGGCCGCCTGCACGGCCTTCTACATGTTCCGGCTCTACTTCCTCACCTTCGAAGGTGAGTTCCGGGGCGACCACCACACCTGGTCGCACCACGTGCGCGAGTACTGGATCATGTCGCTGCCGCTGGTGGTGCTGGCGTTCTTGGCCACGGTGGGCGGTTTCATCGGCTATCCCCACGCTCTCCCGGGGCACCTTCCCCACGTCCTCCACGAGTGGCTGGAGCCGATCACCGAGCTGAGCGCCTCGTTCACCTCCCGCGAGTACCTGATCGGGATCCGACAGGAGTTCACCGAGAACGGGGTCATCCGCGCCGACTACGAGCTCATGTTCATGGGCATCAGCGTCGGCGTGGCGGCGCTGGGGATCTACATGGCCTACTCGTTGTATCGCCGGGGACCCTCGGCCGAGGCGGCGGCGTGGGCCCAGAAGTTGGGGCCGTTGTATCGGGCCAGCCGCGACAAGTACAAGATCGACGAGCTGTACCACGCCCTGTTCGTGCGGCCGTTCCGGGTGCTCGGTGGGATCTGCTACCAGCTCGTCGATCAGCTCATCGTCGACGGCCTGGGGGTCTCGGGCACGGCGGGCACCGTCGGATTCGTCGGCAATCGGCTTCGCATCTGGCACAACGGCAACGTCCGCCGGTACCTCGTCGTGCTGCTTCTGGGCACGGCCGTCGTCCTCGGCACCGTGTTCGCCAACCCGACCATCGTCGAGGTGGGGCCGAGCAAGGTGCACCCCGTAGACGCGGGTGGGTTGCGCCCGACGCTGGGGCCGAGGCCGGTCAAGATCGAGATCTGGGGCATCGGCACCTTCGAGATCGGTCCCCGGCGCGGCGAACAGCCCGGTTCGCCACCCCCGTCCCAACCGGTCGAGCCTCCACCGCGGCTCGAGATCCGCCCCGGAGGTTCGCCATGAGCTGGATCCTCACGGTTCTGTTGGCTCTGCCCATCGTCGGTGCCGTCGTCGTCGCGACGCTGCCCCAGCGCGAGGAGAAGCTGGCCAAGGGCATCGGTCTGGCGTTCGCCCTGGTCGAGTTCTTGGTGTCCCTCCCGCTGTTCACCGGCTTCGAGGTCGGCAACGGCGGCATGCAGTTCGAAACCAACGTGCCGTGGATCCCGGAATTCGGGATTCACTATCACGTCGGCGTCGACGGCTTCAGCGTGTTCATCGTGTTGCTGACCACGCTGCTCACCCCCCTGTGCATCTGGGGAGCGTGGAACTCGATCGAGAAGCGGTCGGGCGAATTCATCGCGGCTCTCCTCGTTCTGGAGACCGCGATGATCGGGGCGCTGGTCGCCCTCGACCTCATCCTGTTCTTCACGTTCTGGGAGCTGATGCTCGTCCCGATGGCGCTCATCATCGGCGTCTGGGGAAGCGAACAGCGGGTCGCCGCCGCCATCAAGTTCTTCATCTACACGATGGTCGGCTCGGCCCTGATGCTGGCCGCGATCATCTACCTCGCGATCGCCCACTACAACGCGACCGGCGGGGTGTGGACCTTCGACCTCGAGGCGCTGCGCCAGGTGGTGTTGACCCCCGAGGCGCAGATGTGGTGCTTCTGGGCCTTCGTGGCGAGCTTCGCCATCAAGGTGCCGCTCGTCCCCGTCCACACCTGGCTGTCCGACGCGCACACGCAGGCGCCGACGCCCGGCTCCGTGATCCTCGCCGGAGTGCTCCTCAAGCTCGGGACGTACGGCTTCATTCGCTTTGCGTTCCCGCTGTTCCCCCTCGCCGCGGGGGAGGGGGCGCAGATC
>CAZYSW010000822.1:316-2277 GCA_964650105.1 uncultured Nannocystaceae bacterium | reverse complement strand
ATGATGAGCAGAACCAGGCCACCCACGAAGAAGGACGCTCCGGGGGTTCCCATCAACATGAGACCCCCCGACATCAACAACCCGCCGAGCAGGACGGCCTTGCGATAGCCCAGGAAACGATCGGCGATCATCCCGCCCGGGAAGGGCGTGAAGTAGACGAACGCGAGGTACAGGCCGTAGATCTCGTTGCCTTCGGCCGCCGACAACCCCAGCCCACCTCGCTCCATGTCCGTCGTGTACAGAAGGAGGATGTTGAGCATCGTGTAGAAGGCCAGCCGCTCCCACATCTCGGTGAAGAACAGCCGGTACAGACCCCTGGGATGTCCGTTGGCCACCGATGGAATGTGACAGAGGCGTCGCGAGACCGTCAAACCGGACGGGTCGCCTCGCGGCGCCCGACGGCGTTTGCGGCAGGCGCGCGGGTTTGTGTTTCGAGCCGCCGTGCGCTACGCCCCCAAGCTGCGTGAGCCCATCGCCCGACAGCACCGGCTTGCTCGAGCACCGGTTCCTGTTGTTCACCGGCAAAGGAGGGGTGGGCAAGACCACGCTCGTGGCGTCGTTGGCGGTGCACGCCGCCCATCGTGGCCACCGTCCACTGGTGGTCGAGCTCTCCCATCGCGCCTCGATGCGGAGCGTCTTCGGGGTGCCGGAGATCGACTTCCAGCCTCGCGACGTCGGGCACGGCGTGCACGCGATGAGCATGGATCTCGACCTCGCGCTGCTCGAGTACGTGGTCCAGCACGTGCCTTCGCGCCGACTGGCACGAACCATCCTGAAGAACAAGGTCCTCGAGCGCCTGTTTCAGGCCATGCCCGCCGTCGGCGAGATCGCCACCATGAGCAAGCTGCAGGCCTTCGAGGCCGAGGTGCTGGATGGACGCCCCCGCTGGTCGCCGATCCTCGTCGACCTCGACGCCACCGGGCACGCCCTCATGTTCCTCGAGCTCCGAAACGTGGTCGCCGGTCTGATGGGGGTGGGGCCCATGCTGCGGCTCATCGAGGGCATGGCCGACACCTTCGCCGATCCGAAGCGTTGTCGGCTCAACCTCGTCACGACCCCCGACGAGCTCCCGATCACCGAGACGATCGACCTGCACCGACGGCTGGTCGACGCCAAGACGGTCGCCTTCGGTCGGGTGCTCGTCAATCGCGTGCCGATGGTCGACCTCCCCGCGAACGCTCGGGCGGCGATCGACGCCGTCGAGCAGGCCGCGCGCAGCATCGGAGATGCCGAGACGATCGCGGACGCCGTGCACGCCCGTCGGGTCCTCGATGCGAGCGCTCGGGCGCGCGCTTGCATCGAACGGCTCGCCGAGGCGATCTCGCTTCCCATCGTCGAACTCCCCGTGCTGCAGACGGCACGGCTGGGCAAAGCCGAGCTGCTCCGCCTGGGAGCCATGGCCTGCGGCGACCTCGTGGATCGTCGAGTCCACGCGGGAGGCCTGGTCTGATGTCGGCGGCACCGCGGACCCTCTCGCGGTTCGGCGAGCTCGTCCGCGATCGTTCCCTCGTCGTCTGCGTCGGGCCCGGGGGCGTGGGCAAGACCACGGTGTCGGCGGCGATCGGGCTGGCCGCAGCCCGGTTGGGTCGACGGGCCGCCGTGCTGACCATCGATCCGGCGCGTCGCCTCGCCGACGCGCTCGGTCTGCCCGGCCTCGACGACGCGATCCGCCGGGTGCCCACGGAGCGCCTCACCGGGGACCGAGCGATCGAGGGCGAGCTGTGGGCGGCGATGGTGGAGACCGCGGCAAGCTACGACGCGCTCATCGAGCGGATCGCCCTCGACGAGGCCACACTTCGGCGCATTCGGGAGAACCGGGTGTTCCAGGCCGTCTCCCGTTCGCTGGCGCGTTCGCACGCCTACGTCGCGATGGAGCGGCTGTACGACGCGATGGAGCACGGCGCGTACGACCTCGTGGTGCTCGATACCCCGCCCGCGCGAAACGCCATCGAAATCCTCGA
>CAZYSW010000822.1:0-306 GCA_964650105.1 uncultured Nannocystaceae bacterium | reverse complement strand
CACCCGGTCGACTCTCGAGCTTTCTCGACGCCAGGATCGTCGGCTGGCTCTTGCCCGGCGAGCGCACCGGGATCGGCGCCAGGCTCCTGGCCGGCGGGGGCCAGGTCGCGCGCAAGCTCCTGGAGCTGGTGACCGGCCCGGAGCTCCTGGACGAGATCGTCGGCTTCTTGGATGTGTTCGCCGACCTCAGGGAGGGCTTCGTGCAACGGGCCGATCGCGTCCAGGCCGTGTTGCACGATGAAGACACGGCGTTCGTGCTCGTGAGCTCGGCGAGCCCCGCCAGCACCGACGACGCTGCCTGGTTGC
>CAZYSW010000821.1:0-2287 GCA_964650105.1 uncultured Nannocystaceae bacterium | reverse complement strand
TGCTGGTCGACGAGTTGGCCGAGCGGGTCCGCTCCCTGTTGCACCGCCTCCCCTCCGGCCTAGCCGACGGCGCGTACATCGCGCGTTGCTCGGGGCCGGTCGTTGCTCCCACCGATGCGTCGCTCTATGGCCGTGAGGTCACGGTCCGGGTGACGTCGCTCATCACCACCAATCCCCCCACCACGGAGGAATCCTGACATGGCCATCAACGGCTCGAGCGTCCTCATCTCAATCAACACGGGGACCACCGAGTCCCCCACCTTCACCGTCGTGCCGTGCCAGGTCACGGCCGACTACCAGCTGTCGGTCGCGACGCGTGACACGTCGTGCAAGAACTCGGCGGACGACACGAACGCGCCGGGTGCCCGGTCGCGGACGATGTCGGTGGAGACCCTGCCGACCGGTTGGATGGTCCTGTCGGACACGCCGGTCGGCGCCGAGCAGATCCTCCGCAAGGCCGCGGAGACCGGTGAGCAGATCACCGGTCGGGTCGTCGTGGCAGGCACCGCGGTCGAGGAGTTCACCGCCACCATCACCGGGCTCAGCTTCTCGGCGCCGCGTGAGGACAACTTCACCGCCAGCCTGGATCTGGCGATCTCCGGGGCGATGACCCCGGTCAGCGAGTCGTGATCCCCGTCAACCCCGACCAGGGGGAGGTCGCGATCCCCTGGTCACGTCAACACGACCCGCGTGTCGCCAGCACCCACGTCGTCGGGGTGCTGGGCGCACGGGCGATCCGTTGGGTGGAGGAAGCGACCGGACGTGGTATCGACCAGATCTTCGTCGGGTTCACCCGGTCGATGGAGGCGGAGAGCTTCGCGGGGGTGTCGTTGCGTGAGGCGGCGGCGATCGTGTGGGCCGCGATCGAACATCACCGCCGCAAGCGAGGCGCCCCCGGTCCCGAGTTCACCATCGACGACGCCGACGAGATCTGCGACGAGATCGGCCGGCAGAACTTCTACGCGGTGGCCTGGCATCTGATGTTCTGGTCGGTGTCGTCGCGACAGCAGCGCGACCGCATGGAGGCCGAGGCCCGTGAGATGGGGGAGGCGGACCCGCTGGGGGAACTGAGGGCGGTGGCGGCCACTGGGACTGGGACACCCACGTCACCGCAGGACTCCGAGCAGGTCTCTCCTACCGAGACATCTGGGAGCTGACCCCCTACGAGGTGGCCCGGGCGGTCGAGGTCCACGCGGAACGTGTCGAGGTCGAACACGACCGGCTGATCGCGTTGGCGTGGCACACGGCGAACTTCTCGGCGGCGACCCGCGGCAAGTCGTCGCGGCTCAAGCCGCTCGCCTCCTACCTGCGGCGTCGTCGCCCGGCGCCCGAGGTGTCCCAAGCCGAGATCGACCAGGCGCTCGACGCGGCTCGCGAGTGGGCGGATGAGCTGAACCGGAGGTGACATGGCCAGCAACGAGATCGGGAGCGCGACCTTCGGACTGGTCGTCGGGCTCGGCCGGTTCAAGAAGGGGCTCGACGAAGCCCGTCGTGAAGCCGAGGAGTCGGGCGACAAGGTCGGCAAGGAGTTCACCGACGAAGCGACCGACGAGGTTGGCCGCTCGGGAAGCCGATGGTCCTCGGCGCTCGAGAAGCTGCGCCCGGCGATCCTCGCGGGTGGCGCGGCGCTCGGCGCGGCCGCGGTGGCGGGGATCATGCAGGGCCTCGAGATGGAGTCGGCTGGCGACAAGCTGGCCGCCCAACTCGGCCTCGACCCTGAGACTGCCGAACAGGCGGCGAGGGTCGCTGGTGACATCTACGCAGGGGCGTGGGGTGACAGTCTCGGCGAGGTCCATGACGCGGTGGGGGCTGTCCTCGCGTCGCTGACCCCTGACCGGACGTTCCTCGGCGACACCGGTCAGATCGAAGGGTGGACGATCAAGGCGTTGGACCTCGCCGAGGCGTTCGACATCGACGTGAACCGGGCGGTCCAGTCGGTCGGGGTGATGTTGCGGTCGGGGTTGGCCCGCGACGCTGATCATGCGTTCGATCTGATCACCGTCGGCATGCAGCGCATGCCCGCCCATCTGCGCGACGAGCTGCTCGAAGCGAGCGACGAGTACGGCACGTTCTTCTCGTCGCTCGGGATCACCGCCGAGCAGACCTTCGGCCTGCTGGTCGACGCCGCTCAGGGCGGCATGTACGGGATCGACAAGACGGGCGACGCGATCAAGGAGTTCACGATTCGGGCCACCGACATGTCGTCGGGCACCGAAGCAGCGTTCGAGGCAATGGGTCTCAACATGGAGTCGATGACCAACCGGCTGCTGGCGTTTGCGCGTCAGCA
>CAZYSW010000820.1:2018-2294 GCA_964650105.1 uncultured Nannocystaceae bacterium | reverse complement strand
CAGATCTCTGGTGGTTTCCGATCGCCGCGCCCTGTTCAACCATTACCAGCAGCTCAGTCTTGCAAACAGGCCCGCCTCCGTGCTCGGCGATTTTGCGAATCTCTACCCCTTTCTCGGGGCCACTCCGAACATTGCGTCCGTGGACTTCAGCAATCCGCAGGAGATCAACGGCCAACTGGCGGGCGCCAATCTGACCTTGAAGGATGGCACGCCGCTTGATTCACCGTTTACTCACCTGCCGGCCGGCATTGCTCCGGCCACTTCCGGGACGGAGCG
>CAZYSW010000820.1:0-2008 GCA_964650105.1 uncultured Nannocystaceae bacterium | reverse complement strand
AGCGTGACGCCGCATTGCTGGCGAATGCGGGGCGATGGAACCACGAGCTGCCGGATTCCACCCAGTATCCCACCGGATTGCGCCGGCCGCTGCAGCCGGCGCCGACGAACAAATCTCTGGCGGTAAACCTGCGGCGCAGCTTCACGGAACGGCTTTCAGGGTATGTGGACCTGCACTACATGAGCAATGCTTCGGAAACTGTTTACAATCCGGCGGGCTTCGGCGGCAGCTATGGAGCGTTCTTCGTGCCCCCGCTTGCGATCGCTGCTGGAGCTTGCGGGCGGCCAAGCGGAGCAGGCCCCGGGACCCTACGCGTGGCTCTGGGAGTGACCGGGGGGCAGCGGCCGCCGCGGGCGGCCGCCCGAGCCTCGTCTGCCGAGTCGTCGTAGGCCTCGGGATCCTTCACCCGGTACCCGAGCGCCGCCAGCTCCGTCAGGAAGGCGACCTTCTTCTCGACCGTGACACTCTCTCGCCCACCGGCAGCACCCGCGCGCGTCGGATCGTCATCTCGAACAGGCTCGGCTCCGAGAGCGTGGCGCCGAGCCTATCCGATGCGGTCCGCGTCTCGAAGCGTGGGCGCAGACGCATCGACCCGGCGTGGTAATGAAAGCGGTGTGCGTCGCCGAGCGTTGGAGCGTCGATGGAGTCGGGAGCGATGAAGGGCCTCGGGCGATGGGCGCTGCTGGCCACGGCGGGGTTGGCTTGCACACCGGTGCCGAAGGGCACCGCCTCGGTGGCGACGCGGCGTGCCGCTCCCCCAGCGGCGCCGGCGGAGGCGGAGCCCTGTCCGGCGGCGCCGAGGGTGCTTTCGACCGACGCCGTCGCGCAGGTGGTCGTGCCGTCGCGCGAGGAGGGAAAGATGGGGGACGCGGTGGTCTTCTCCGGCCAGGCGTGGCCGGGGCCACGCGAGGTCGTGGGGATTCTGCGTGGCGGGCGGATCACCCAGATCTTCGACGGCACGGCCGCGGTGGTGAGCGTGGACGGTCGCCTGGCAGTCGGCGGGCCAAGGCCGCTCCTCCTCGACGCACCGGACGCGGAGCCCGTGGGGCTCGAGCTCCCGCCCGGCGGCTGGCTCACGGCGACGTTCGCTCCGAGCGGTGAGCTCGTCGTGACGGACGGTTCGCGCGTCTCCGTGTTCGAGCGCGATGGCACACTCCGAGCCGAGCGGGCGGTGAGCTCTTTTGCGTTTCAATGGTGGGTGACCGCGAGCACCATCCATCTCGGAGCGGAGGCGCTCCAGCTCTCGGACCTCGCGCCGGTGAGCGCCTCCGACGTGCCCACCCTGGTGGGAGAGAAGTACGTGCTGCGGCTCGAGAAGGTGGACGACCAGGCCAAGACGGCCGAGCTGAACATCGCCGATCGCGCGTCGGGACGACCCGTGGCTCGCCGCACGATCGACCTGCCGGTGACCACCATGGGGTTTCCGGGCCAATCGGCGGGCGAGTTCCTCATCCACTTCACGCCGGACGAGAGCCGAGCGTTCTGGATCAGCGACCGGATGTACACGCTGTCGTTGCCCTCGGGCCAGCTCCGTTCGGCGCCGCTGCCCTTCAAGACCGAGTTCCTCGTGGGGGGGAACGTCTCGAGAGACGGTCGCCACGTCTGCATTGGGCTGAGCCACAGCACGCTCACGCTCGACGGGCGAACGGGGCAGCCCCTGTCGTCGGGGCCCGGGCGCTACGTCGATTGCGCGACCGCGGGGTTCGCCGTGGTCGTCGACGTCGCGCTCGCGCCGAACGAAGAGGTCGTCCGCCTCGAGCGAGACTACAGCTTCGTCATGTCGGGCCACGGCTCGCGCGCGGGCTTCCTCGTCTCCGAGGCCGGATCCGACGCGCTGACCCTGATCATCGCCGACTATGGCACCTCGCGCGTGCTGCACCGGATCCCGCTGCCCCACGCGCACGACAGGCTGGGGACCATTCGACGAAGCGACGACGGGGAGGCCATCGTGCTCCTCTTCCACACCGGCCAGGGCGCGGTGATGAAGCGGTTCGCCTTCGCCGACGGG
>CAZYSW010000819.1:0-2297 GCA_964650105.1 uncultured Nannocystaceae bacterium | reverse complement strand
GCCTACATCGGGGCCGCGATCGACTACGTCCGTACACACGCGTGATCCGAGGGGCGCGAGCCCCCCACCTTCGAGCTCGGGTCGGACGCGGCGGTCCGTCGCGTCGCGCGACCGCGTCCGGCCTGATGGTCCGTGACCTGCAGACCCCGGATTCTGGTCGCTGCGGGCGCGACGGCGGCTTTGGCTGACCCTCCGGGGGTCTGCTATCCTGCCCCGGGGACCCGAGTCCTCATGCGAGGAGCATCCATTCTCCGATGGCCCTGAACATGCGCCAAGAGCTGCGGATGAGCCAGCAGCTCGTGATGACGCCGCAGCTGCAGCAGGCCATCAAGCTTCTGCAGCTTTCGCGTATGGAGTTGCAGGACTTGGTGAGGAGCGAGCTGCTCGAGAACCCGCTCCTCGACGAGTCGCAGGAACTCGGCGGGTCGGGCGAGGAGACCGTGTCGTCCGTGGAGATGCAAGACGGGCTCGACATGCAGCGCGAGGAGGGCGGCGGCGAGAGCACCGCCGCCGAGCGCGGCGAGAACGTCTCCGAGATCAAGGTCGACGAGAGCCCCAAGGACGCCTTCGACTGGGAGGCGTACCTCGAGAACTACAGCTATGCCCCCGCGACGGGGCCCGGCGTGCGCCTCGACAACGAGGATCTCCCCTCGCTGGAAGCCACCGTGACCCGGCCCGAGACGCTGGCCGAGCACTTGATGTGGCAGATCCGCCTGTCGGACTTCGATCCGGTCGAGGAGGAGCTGGCGGAGTACATCGTGCGCAGCCTGTCCCCGGCCGGATACCTGCGCGACGTGAGCGTCCCGCAGATCGCCCGTCGATCCGGCTACTCCGTCTTGCGGGTCGAGCAGGTGCTGCGCAAGATCCAGAACCTCGATCCCATCTCGATCGGTGCTCGCAACCTGGCCGAGGCATTGTGGATCCAGGTGAACCACCCCGACGATCCCATCGAGGATCCGCTGGTGCGCGGGATCATCTGTCGTCACCTGGGCAACCTGGAGAAGAAGGCGTACGCCGCGATCGCCCGGGAGTTCGGGGAGCCGGTGGAGGAGGTCTACGAGGCCGCGAAGGTCATCATGAGCCTCGAGCCGCGCCCGGCCCGGTCGTACGCCTCCGACGAGCCCCACTACATCGTGCCCGACGTCTACATCCAGAAGGTCGGCGACGAGTACGTGGTCACCCTCAACGACGACGGGCTCCCCAAGCTCAAGATCAGCGGCTTCTATCGGGGCGCCATGGGAGCGAACCGCGAGGCCAAGGAGTACATCAGCGAGCGCCTCCGTTCGGCCCAGTGGCTGATTCGCTCCATCCAGCAGCGGCAACGAACCATCCTCAAGGTCGCCAAGAGCATCTTGAAGTTCCAGCGCGAGTTCTTCGACAAGGGCGTCGAGCACCTCCGGCCCCTGATCCTCAAGGACGTCGCCGAAGACATCCAGATGCATGAGTCGACGGTCAGCCGCGTGACCACCAACAAGTATGTCCACACCCCGCAGGGCATCTTCGAGCTCAAGTACTTCTTCAACGCCGGGATCAGCCGAAGCAACGGAGAAGAGCTGGCTTCGGAGGCGGTCAAGACGAAGATCAAGGCGTTGATCGAGAACGAGGACGCTCGCCGCCCCTACAGCGATCAGAAGCTGGTGGAGCTGCTCAAGAGCGACGGCATCGACATCGCCCGGCGCACAGTGGCGAAATACCGAGAACAGTTGGGCGTGCTCTCCAGCTCCAAACGCCGCCGGCTGTTCTGAGGAGTCGAGCCATGCGTGTGGGCGCACACCAGGTTCACGGACACGGCGGCTGCACGAAAGGGAGGGCGAGCGGGGAAGCTCGCCTCGGCCGTGCGCGCCGGGCCCGAACGGCCTACCATCGCGGCGGCGGGGAGGACGGCGATGCGTAGGGAGCTCTCCGTCGAGATCTCGCGCCTCCTGGCGGAATCCGAGAGCGGGAACCTGCAGCTCGGCGTGCTGTCGACCTGGGGAGGCCTCGACCGCCGGACGACGCGGCCTCGCATTCAAAAGCCGGGTCTGGCGCTGGCGGGGTTCACCAAGCATGTGTACCCCGACCGCGTGCAGGTCTTCGGCCTCACGGAACTCGACTACCTGCTCAGCACGCCGGAGCAGGAAGCACGTGCGGGCCTGGCCGCCTTCATGAGCAAGGAGCCCTGCGCGCTCATCGTCACGCGCGGGCTCGAGCCGCCCGACATGCTGATGGAGGCGGCTCAGGCGCGCAACGTGCCGGTCCTGCGCACGCCCCTGATGACCTCCACCTTCATCACGCGCCTCACCCGCAAGCTGGAAGAG
>CAZYSW010000818.1:0-2300 GCA_964650105.1 uncultured Nannocystaceae bacterium | reverse complement strand
GTGTCCCAGCTCATCGCCTGCACCTTGTGTCCTTGCACGTCGTCGCCCATGCGCCGGAGGCCCGACTTGCCGCTGCCATCGTCGATGGCGGCGAACGACATGTTCGGATCCTCGGTCGACGAGATGAGCATCACCTTGCCGAAGGAGCACTTCGGGTCGCCATCGGAGGCGTCTCCCACGGGCTCGGGCTCGTCGCGGTCGTCGTCGTCGTCGTCGGTCGGCTCTGGCGCGGCGCTCCCGTCGAGCGGCCCCGTCACCGAGTCGAAGGGGTTGCGGGCGAGGATCGCGGTGCCGTTCTTCCCATCGGCGGCCGGCAGCGGCACCGCCGCCGGGAGCACCGGCTCGTCCGACGGGGCGCCGGCGACGGTGGATGCGATCAGCTGGCCGATGCCCGCCGACTGGAAGTAGGCGACGACGGCGAGCAAGCCGCAGAGGACCAGCGGGTAGAACCGCTTGAGCTTGGCGTCGAATCCCATGGCGTCACGGAGGTGCGGCGAGGCCGCGCAGAGAGCGTCGAGGCTACGCCGATGCAAACAGCGTTCCTCGTGCTCAAGTGCCTGAAAACGTGAGCACTTGTGCCGCGCCCTGCGCCATCCTGACCAACCACCGTCCGGGGGCCCTGATTCCGTGCCATTCTGTCAAACGGAGCGGGGCGACCTCACGGCGAGAGGATGAGCACCCGGAACTGCGCTGGCACCAGGGTCATCCCAGGGCAGTTGGTGTTGTTCTGGATGTTGATGCTCGTCATCCGGGTCGCCGGCAGGCAGTTGACGAGGGTGGTGAACGCCCCCGTCACGTGATGGGTCATGAACATCACGGTGCCGGAGGCCACCCCGGCCACGCCGGGGATGTCGCCCATCGAGATCATGGGCTTCGTCATCAGGTGGTGGGCGGGCGTGCACATCCACCACACGTTGGGCGAGGGTGGGAAGCCGAGCGGCCCGAGCGAGATGTTGGGAAAGGGGACCGGCAGCATCGCTGGCGGCGTGAGGCAGACGTCGGGGAAGCCGAGGTTGAGGCCTCCCATCTGAGAGTTGCCGAACATGTCAGCCCATCATGATCTGTTCACCGTCGACGCGGACGATCTCGGTCGCGTTGACGAGGGCGCACTCCGCGCGCAGGGTCATGGTTTCCTTGGCCTTGTGGTCGATCCGGCCCGCGTCGAGCTGGTCGATCTCCTCCACGCGCCGGAACGACGCCTTCACGCGCTGGGTCACGCGCCCGACGACGCTGTCGATCGACGTCGCCCGCGTCCGCACGCGCCCGAGCTCGCCGAGCATGGTGGAGCCGAGGTAGTGCAGCTCGTCGAGCACCATACGCGCGCGCCGCGCGGTCATCTCGACGGTCTGGGCGGCGAGCTCGATCTTCCTCGGGGTGAGAAGCTCCACCCCGTCGCGCGCCATCACGCGGAGCGCGCCGCCGTCGACTGCGAGGTCGAGGTCACCGTCCACCGAGAGCGTGGCCCGCGCGCTCTCGCGCTCCAGCACCGAGAGGACGAAACAGGTCCCGCTCGGCGCGCCGGCGACGAGCACGTAGTCGCCGACCTCTGGAGCCACGAGGCAGCCGACGGCCCTTCGGCAGCGCAAGTTGCCGCGTGTCGTGGCCACGACGATGGCCTCGTCGAGCCGCTGCACGGTGCCCATCGTGGTGAATGCCTCGGTGTCGTCGATTCGTTTCGCCGCAGTGCTCATGGTCGTCGTCTCCTTCGTCAGGCTCACTCTCGTGCCGCGGGTGGCTGCCAGCGCTCGGCTTCGGCGAGCTCGTCGTCGCTCCCCCAGGCGCCGAGGCGGAGCCCCCACCGCGTGTTCAGCTCCACCACCTCGTGGAGGCGCGTGCGTAGGAAGTTCGCCCCTGTGAAATCCGCCTCCCGCACGTCGGCGTGCGAGAAGTCGGCCTCGGTCAGGTCGGCGTCGACGAAGAGCGCGGTCTGGCAGCGCGCGCGCGCGAAAATCGTCCGGTTCGCCGAGATCCCCTCGAGGTGCGCCCCCGTCAGGTCGGCGTCGACGAACAGCGCCTCGTCGAGGGTGGCCTTGGTGAGGCGCGCCCCGACGAGCCGGGCTCCGGCGAAGAGGCAGCGACTCGCCTTGGCCAACGTGAGGTCGGACCCGCTGAGATCGGCGTCCCGGAAGCCCCCGCCGCTGATCTCGGCCCCACGGAGGATACAGGCCCTCACCTCGCAGCGGGCGAGCTGACAGCCCTCGAGGTCCATGTCGGATAGATCCATCGCCTCCAGGTTGCAGCCGAAGAACACGCAGGTGTGGAAGCGGGCGGCGCGAAGGTCGACGGTGCGTAGATCGATC
>CAZYSW010000817.1:0-2305 GCA_964650105.1 uncultured Nannocystaceae bacterium | reverse complement strand
GGGCCCGAAGACCGCCCGAGCTCCTGACGCGCGACGTGGTCGCCCGTGCGATCCGAGCGGAGGTCCAGGCGGGCCGCGGCTCGCCCCACGGCGGTGCGTTCCTGGACATCGCGAGCCGGCGCGACGCCGACTTCTTCAAGCGCAAGCTCCCCTCGATGTACCACCAGTTCAAAGAGCTGGCGGAGGTCGACATCACCAAGGATCCCATGGAGGTCGGCCCCACCCTGCACTACTTCATGGGTGGCATTCGGGTGCATCCCGAGACCCAGCAGACGACGGTCCCCGGCCTGTTCGCCTGCGGCGAGTGTGCGGCGGGCCTGCACGGAGCCAACCGCCTGGGCGGCAACTCGCTGTCCGACCTCATCGTGTTCGGGACGCTGGCGGGGATCGCCGCGGCGCACTACGTCAAGTCGCTGACCCGCACGCCCACGGCGGACGACGCCCAGATCGGGGAGGTGTTCCGACGCGCCCGCGAGCCGCTCATGCGCGAGAGCGGCGAGAACCCCTATCTCTTGCACGAGGAGATGCAGGAGATCATGGGCAACCACGTGGGCATCGTGCGCGAGGGTCCCGAGCTGGAGGAGGGCATCGAGAAGCTCGCCGCGCTCGCCAAGCGGATCGTCGACGTGAAGGCCCAAGGGGCCAGTCAGTACAACCCCGGATGGCACGAGGCCCTCTCGCTACGTTCCCTCATCATCACCGCGGAGGCGGTGGCCAAGGCCGCCCACATGCGCGAGGAGAGCCGGGGTGCACACACTCGCCTCGACAAGGAAGGCGAGCGTGACGAGTGGGTCAAGGTCAACATCGTGATCCACAAGGGTCCGGACGGTGAGATGGTCGTGCGCAAGGTGCCACGAGATCCACCGCCCAAGTACCTGGAGGAGATCGCACACGCCAGGATCGAGGATCTCGAGTCGGGCAAGGTGGGCAAGGACGCACCCGATCACAGCGACATCGACCTCGAAGCAGCCTTTGCAGCGGCCGGAAAGGCCAAGGAGACCGTCCATGCCTAAGCGGACTTTCCGGATTTGGCGCGGTGACGCCAACGGTGGCGACTTTCAAACCTACGAGGAGGAGGTGTCCGAGGGCATGGTCGTGCTCGACGTGCTCCACGTCCTCCAGGCCCGGCAGGCCCCCGACCTCGCCGTTCGATGGAACTGCAAGGCGGGCAAGTGCGGCTCGTGCAGCATGGAGATCAACGGGAAGCCTCGGCTGTCGTGCATGACCCGCATGAACAGCTTCGCACCGGACGAGACCATCACGGTGCAGCCGCTCAAGACGTTCCCGGTGATCAAGGACCTCGTCACGGACGTGTCGTGGAACTACGAGCAGAACAAGCGGATCGCACCGTTCAAGGCCCGCCCCCGCGGCCCCGACGGCGAGCACCGCATGTTCCAGGAGGACGTCGACCGGGTACAGGAGTTCCGCAAGTGCATCGAGTGCTTCTTGTGCCAGGACGTCTGCCACGTGCTGCGTGACCGCGGTGGCAAGGAATCCTTCGTGGGGCCGCGTTTCATGATCCGAGTGGCCGGGCTCGAGATGAACCCGCTCGACGACCGCGATCGGGTCCCCGAGACCAAGGATCTGTACGGCTCGGGGATGTGCAACATCACGCGGTGCTGCACCGAGGTCTGCCCCGAGCACATCGGGATCACCGACAACGGCATCATCCCCATGAAGGAGCGGGTGGCCGACCGCTACTACGATCCGATTCGGATCGTCGGACGGAAGCTGTTGGGCATCCGCCAGCGCACCGAGTCCGAGCCCTACCAGGTCCCGGCCCAGCCCAAGCCGCGGTCGTCCGGGTAGGCGTCTTCGGGCGGACCCCTGGGTTACGCATCGGTGGGCGAGGCGCTCGGCGGCCATCGTCGCCGAGGGCCCATCCCGGCCCGCGTCTGCCCGACGACACGCTCAGCCGTGGGGGTCGTAGATGGCGTCGGGGTCGGTGTTGGGATCGCTGGTGACGATGATCGCGGCCACGGCCGCGATGTCGTCCCCCCATCCCGCGTTCTCCCGGTTGCGCAGGGTGATCTCGTGCGCGCCGGCCTCCAGCGTGTAAGAGATGCCCTGGACGTTGCAGGGGGGGCTGTTCCAAGCCCGCACGTCGAGCCACGACCAGTTCTGGTCGGGGTTTCCCCAGGTCTGGCAGCCGTAGCTCCACACGATCTCGGTGCCGCCGTCGGCCGAGACGTAGAAGGAGTCGGCGCCGTTGTTCGCCCCGGCTTCGTCGTCCCAGACCAGGCCGTAGACCCGGAACTCGGCCGGACAGGCGACCTCGAAGGGAAAGGTGATCGTTCCGGTCCCC
>CAZYSW010000816.1:846-2305 GCA_964650105.1 uncultured Nannocystaceae bacterium | reverse complement strand
CCCCGGCGTCGAGATCACCACGGGTCCGCTGGGGACCGGTTTCGCGTCCGGGGTCGGGATGGCGCTGGCGGAGCGGTTCCTGGCGCACCGTTACAACCGGCCCGGGCACGAGGTGATCGATCACTTCACCTACGGGATCGTGTCCGACGGCGATCTGATGGAGGGCGTGGCCGCGGAGGCGGCGAGCCTGGCGGGCCATCTGGGCCTGGGCAAGCTCGTCTATCTGTACGACTGCAATCGGATCACCATCGACGGGAGCACCGATCTGACGTTCTCCGAGGACGTGGCACAGCGGTTCGTGGCCTACGGCTGGCACGTGTCGAGGGTCGACGGCCACGATCCCGAGGCGATCACCGAGGCGCTGTCGAAGGCGCGGCTGGAGCTCGATCGGCCCAGCCTCGTCATCGCGGACACCACCATCGCGCACGGCAGCCCCAACAAGGCCGGGACGTCGGCGTCCCACGGGGCGCCGCTGGGGCCCGACGAGGTCGACGCCACCAAGAGGGCGATGGGGTGGCTGGTCGAGCCCGAGTTTTACGTGCCGCCCGAGCTTCGCGAGGTCCTGGCGAAGGCTCGCAGCGAGCTGCAGGCGGTGCGCGCGGACTGGGAGCGGCGGTGGCAGGCGTACGCGGCGGAGCACCCCGACCTGGCGCAGGAGCTGGAGATGCTGCTGCGCGACGAGCTGCCGCCGGGGACGTTGGAGGCGATGCCCGCCTTCGAGGTGGGCAAGGATCTGGCGACGCGCAAGGCCGGCGCGAAGATCCTCGCGGCCCTCGCCGGGGTGCACCCCGGGCTCTTGGGCGGATCGGCCGACCTGGCCGAGAGCAACGGCGTCAACATCCCCGAGGGAGGGTCGTTCTCGCGCCACGACCCCGCCGGAAGGAACGTGCACTTCGGCGTGCGGGAGCACGGGATGGCCGCGATCTGCAACGGAATGGCCCTGCACGGAGGCGTGCGACCGTTCGATGCGACCTTCCTGATCTTCTCGGATTTCATGCGCGGCGCGTTGCGTCTGTCAGCCCTCATGAAGCTGCCGGTCATTCACGTCCTGTCGCACGACAGCATCTTCTTGGGTGAGGACGGGCCGACGCATCAGCCCGTCGAGCAGTGCATGAGCCTTCGGATGATCCCGGACTTGCACGTCGTGCGCCCGGCGGACGCGCGCGAGACCGTGGGGGCCTGGGCCCACGCTCTGCGCCGGCGCCGGGGTGACGGCCCGACGGCGATCCTCGTGACGCGACAGAACGTCCCCACCCTGGCCGAGACCAGGACGGACATCTCGCGGGGGGGGTACGTTTTGTGGGATCCCCCGGGGGTGACGCCGTCGGATCTGCACGGCATCCTCATCGCCACCGGCTCCGAGGTCTGGATCGCGCTGGAGGTCGCGCGACGCAAGCGCTGGCGCCAGGCCGGCCGATCGGCCCGGGACATCCGGTTGCTGCCACCCTCCCTCGAGTCC
>CAZYSW010000816.1:0-836 GCA_964650105.1 uncultured Nannocystaceae bacterium | reverse complement strand
AAGGCGGTGCGCGTCGTCTCGATGCCGTGCTGGGAGGCCTTCGCCGCCCAGGATCCGGCATACCAGGAGGAGGTGCTGCCGCCCCGGATCACCCGACGGATGTCGATCGAGGCGGGGACGACCATCGGCTGGGATCGGTGGGCGCCGCACCATCACGGCATCGACACGTTCGGCGCCTCGGCGCCGATGGCCGACCTCGCCGAAGCGTTCGGCTTTACGCCCGAGGCCGTGCTGGCGCACTACCTCGATCTTCCCTGAGCCGGTGCGCCACCCGCTGAATCGGCGAGCGAGCCGGGGATCGAGCCCAAAGGCGTCGCCAGGGGCCGCGTGGGCCGGGGAGATGCCACCGTGCCACCGCCTCGTCGAGCCGCTATGCTGCCTCGTCCCCGAAGCGGCGCATCGTGCTCCGGATCGCGGCAGCGGTCTCCCGACGCGGGGCGCCCCGGCGCGACGAACCCTGAGGGTTCTCACGCCGGAGAGCGCGCGAGTGTGCGACGTTCGGAGGACGATGCGTGCCCGGGCCGCCTCGCTGTGGCACACTCCGCGCGCTTCGAAACCCCGACTCTACAACCCTTCGACGTCTGCGAGATGAGCCATGCTCAACCTCGAACGAACCCGTAACATCGGAATCTCCGCCCACATCGACGCCGGTAAGACGACCCTTACCGAGCGGATCCTCTATTACACCGGCAAGATCCACAGGATCGAGGAGGTGAAGGGGAAGTCCGGCGTGGGCGCGACGATGGACTCGATGGAGCTCGAGCGCGAGCGCGGCATCACGATCCAGTCGGCGGCCACCAACGTCACCTGGGGCAACCACCACATCAACATCATCG
>CAZYSW010000815.1:0-2308 GCA_964650105.1 uncultured Nannocystaceae bacterium | reverse complement strand
GCCGATGGCCGCATCGACGCGCACGTGCGCGCCGTCGGGCCAGCGCACCAGCGTCGCCTGGCCCGGGCGCGGCAAGAACGTCACCGGGTCCTCCGCGTAGATCCGGCATTCGATCGCGTGCCCGTGCATCCGCACGTCCTCTTGCGCATATCCGAGGGGCTCGCCAGCCGCGACGCGGAGCTGATCCCACACCAGGTCGCGCCCGGTCACCGCCTCGGTGACCGGGTGCTCGACCTGGAGGCGGGTGTTCATCTCCAAGAACCAAAAATGCGCCCCGCGTGGCGCTTCTTCGAACAAGAACTCCACCGTTCCCGCGCCACGGTAGTCGACCGCTCGCGCCGCGCGGGTGGTGACCTCTCCCATGCGGTCGCGGATCTCCGCGTTCATTCGAGGACTCGGAGACGGCGACTCCTCGATGACCTTTTGGTGGCGTCGCTGCACCGAGCAGTCGCGCTCACCGAGGTGGACGACCGTCCCGTGCGCATCGGCCATGACCTGAACCTCCACGTGTCGGGCTCGCATCACCGCGCGCTCCATGAAGATCCGGCCGTCGCCGAACGCCGCTTCGGCCTCCCGCACCGCGGCCGCGAACGCGCTGCGCACGTCACCGAGCTTCTCGACCACGCGCATTCCCTTGCCGCCGCCTCCCGCCGAGGCTTTGATCATGATGGGAAAGCCGATCTGCTCGGCGCAGGCCTCGGCCTGCTCGGCACTCGACACGTCGTCGTGCCCCGGCACGACGGGGACGCCGGCGGCCATCATCGCCTGCCGGGCCCGAACCTTGTCGCCCATCACGTGCATCGCGTGCGCCGGTGGACCGACGAACACGATTCCCGCGGCCGCACAGGCCTCGACGAGCGCCGGCTGCTCGCTCAGAAAGCCGTAGCCCGGATGGATGGCCTGGGCACCGGTCCGCCGCGCCGCAGCGATGATGCGCTCGACGTTCAGGTAGCTGTCGCGGGCCGCCGCCGGCCCGATCGCCACCGCCTCGTCCGCGTCCGCGACGTGCAGCGCGTCGCGGTCGGCCTCGCTGTACACCGCGACCGTACGGATCCCGCGTTCGCGGCAGGTCCGAAAAACCCGGCGCGCGATCTCTCCCCGGTTGGCCACGAGGACCTTCTCGAAGGGCGGGCTCGACATGGCGGGCGCACGATAACAGACGAGGCGATGCCGCGAGCGGGCGTCCAGGCGGGTGCGCCGACCGGCGAGGGCCTCCGCCGCGGCTGCCCTACGCCGGCAGCCGCGGCGCTCGAGTGACCGCCGCTCGATCCTCGGGCGCGTGCGGACGCGAGGGGCCCTCGTCGGGCGCCGAAACCTCGTCCGCCTCGTCGCCGACCTCGGGCATTCGTGGGCTGGACGACCTCGCGTCGGGGTCCGTTTCCGCCGACGGGAGGGGCGTGGCGACCGACGGTGGAGGAGGTTCGGGCCACTTCGCCGGCGGGGCCCGATCGCCACACGCCGCGACCGCGGCGAGGGCGACGGCCAGCACGACCTCGGCGTCGCGCGACGACGGACGGTGGGGGCAGGGCGAGCGTCGGCGCGTCATCCCCTCCCCCGCCGCCGCTACTCGTCGTCGTCCTCGGGCTCCACCGGATCGTCGTCGTCGTCCGTCTCCGGAATGTCGTCGTCGTCGAAGGCGGGTGCACCGTCGAAATCGTCGTCGCCGGTCTCGGCGTCGGCGTCGGCATCGTCGGTGTCCGCGTCCTCCTCGTCGGCCTCGTCGTCGTCCGTATCGCCCTTGGCCTGCTTGCCCAGCGCCTCGGGGTCGGGCGACAGCTCTTCGATGTCGACCGTCTCTTCCTCTTCCTCCACGTCCTCGTCCTCGAGCGCGCGAAGCGAGGCCGCCTCCAAGAAGGTGTGCTCACCGGTGGTGACGCGGAGCTGCCGACGCTGCTCCTCGATGAACTCGAGCATGGTGCTCTCGACGTCCTCGCGATAGCGCACGTGGTCGGCGCTGATCTCCCGCAGCGCGGTGACGCCTTCTTTGTTCTCGCATTCGACCAGCGGACGGCCGCGGCCCTCGCTGAGGGCACGGGCGCGGCGCGACGCGAGAATCGTCAGCGCGAACCGATTCGGTACGCGGGCCAGGCAGTCTTCGACGGTGACGCGAGCCATGGGTGCGCGGAGTATGGGCAGCCCCCGGAGGGTGTGCAAGCCCCGGACCGGATCCCCGAACCAACGGGTGGACGGGCCTTTCCGTCCGCGGCTGGCGTCAGCGCGAACTGCGCCATGCTCACATTTCGACCAAGATCTACTGGCCGCGCTCCCGCAGCTCGAGGCTGTCTTGCACCCAGCGGATGAAGCGCTT
>CAZYSW010000814.1:909-2309 GCA_964650105.1 uncultured Nannocystaceae bacterium | reverse complement strand
ACGTTGAAACATAGACTTACAGCTTCATCATAGATGCTGAACGGGACACTACTGAGATCCTATGTACTTCTACTACGTATTCACCTCACCAGAGCAGCAACAATACATCCACCAAAATGCGATACAGACGGGTGTTCCGCATACAAATCTGGGAATTCTTCGCACAACACCCGTACCTCTCCCGCCGCTGGATGAACAGCGCGCCATCGCCCACGTCCTCAGCACACTCGACGACAAGATCGAGTTGAACCGGCGGATGAGCGAGACACTGGAGGCGCTGGCCCGGGCGCTCTTCAAGTCGTGGTTCGTGGACTTCGAACCTGCCCGCGCCAAGGCGGAAGGCCGGGACCCCGGCCTCCCCAAGCCTCTCGCCGACCTCTTCCCGGACCGCCTTGTCGACTCCGAACTCGGGGAGATTCCGGAGGGGTGGGAGGTGGGGAGACTGGGCGACCTGCTCGAACTCGCGTACGGGAAGGCGCTCAAGGCTGAGGATCGGCGCGATGGCGAGATCCCCGTCTATGGCTCAAACGGACAGGTTGGCTGGCACGACGAAGCACTCATCAGAGGTCCCGGGGTCGTCGTTGGACGAAAGGGCAACCCCGGAATCGTCACCTGGGTGGCTACCGACTTCTTCCCTATCGATACCACGTTCTACGTGGTTCCGAAGGTAAAGTGCGAGAGTCTGGCGTTCCTATTTCACGCTCTCCGGACCCACGAACTCGCTTCACTTAGCGCAGACTCGGCGGTGCCAGGCTTGAATCGGAACTTGGCGTATATGAGTGGGCAGGTTATTCCCTCCGGGCCACTCTTGGCACAGTTCGACAGTAGCACGAGCGCGCTATCACGCCGTGTGAGCAGCCTAGAAGAAGAATCCCGCACCCTCGCCACCCTGCGCGACACCCTGCTCCCCGAGCTCATTTCCGGAGAGCTTCGCATCAAGGACACCGAGAAGGTTATCGGGAGGGTCGTCTGATGTCGGCTCCGGTAATCGATTTCCCTTTAGCTATGCGCGGTGCTCGGAAAGCACTCGCGGCCGGGGCTAGCTTGAATCAGGGAGTAGGCGCGAAGCGTCGAGCAGGTCGAGGTCAAGGATCCAGTGCTCGCTAGGAGGCTGGGCGAGTCCGCGTGGCGAACTACCCTCGCCAAGTGTAACGTCGCCTACTGCGAAGACGAGGACCTGACCAGGCATCGCAAGACGGCGAGCAACAACCTGCCATTGTTGAAGTCAATGACGAGCGGCGAAGCATGACCGGTCTATCACCAACACTCGCCTCCCTTCTCGAACTCGGGTTTGAGCGCCGCCCGGACCGTTACGGAATGCCTACCGTCGCCTATCGTTTTCCGGCTCTGGATCTCGTCGCCTCGGACAGTATGAATCGGTACTCCGTGCCCGTGGTGTT
>CAZYSW010000814.1:0-899 GCA_964650105.1 uncultured Nannocystaceae bacterium | reverse complement strand
TCTCCACTGACCGCGCAATGGCCACGATCTCTTCGGAGATCCCGCAGGATTTGGTGACGCCGGAAAATGCCGCCGCATGGGTCAGCTACGCCCTCAACTCGCACCGTCAGGATCTTGAGCCTTTGCCCGAGTGGATGCTGGAGGGGGAGCGCAACTGGTACGCTATTCCGTTCGTTAGAAGACAGCGGCAATACGAAGCGCGCCCCCGCTGCTTGATTGATCTGGAGCATGCCCGATTACTGCGCCGATCCCTCAAAGAGGCGTTGTCGCAGTTGAGAGGGAAGGCGACCACGACCTTCCATTTCGATGGTCGCGTGCTGAGCGTTCGCGTCGATGGCCGGGAGTACGCCACCCTCGCGACGGGGGCTCCGTGGCCGAGCGGCTACGAGATCGTAGCGACTCGCGAGACAAAGCTGCCAGCGCGGTTCACCACTGCGTTTGTGGAGATTTCCTTCTTCGATGACGCCCTTCGATTCGGCCGACTTCGATATCCCGCGTGGGAGGCGACTGGATGAGCAGCGCGGTGACCGAGTCCGTCATCGAGGAAGCCGCCCTCGCCTGGCTGGAGTCCATCGGCTGGGGAGTTGCCCACGGGCCCGATATCGCGCCGTACATGCTTGCCGCCGAGCGCCGCGATTACGCCGAAGTGGTACTTGGCACGCGTCTGCGCGACGCGCTGCTACGACACAACCCGACGCTACCCGCCGACGCGCTGGAGGATGCGTATCGCAAGCTCACACGACCCGAGGGCGCAGACCTGATCCAACGCAACCGTGCAATGCACCGGCTCCTGGTGAACGGCGTGACCGTCGAGTACCGGACGCCTCAGGGCGAGGTGCGCGGCGCGCAGGCGCGAGTGATCGACTTCAACGAGCCCAGCGGCAACGACTGGCTCGTGG
>CAZYSW010000813.1:0-2312 GCA_964650105.1 uncultured Nannocystaceae bacterium | reverse complement strand
ACCCGTCGGAGCCGACGGGCCGGAATGACCACGCGATCAGACGCTGCTGATCGTGGTGAGCACCGGAGAAGACGATGGTCCCGGCCCCACGCCGAAGGTCAGGGCAGTCCGGCCCCCTCACGACCGGCAACGACGCCGCCGCGGCGCTCGAGCAAGGTGGGGACTCCCGCGTGCGATGATCGAGTGCGACCTCCGGCCCACGATCCACGGCGAGGCAGGCAGCGGGGTGATCTGCATGAACGGTGCGGCGGCGCACCTCACCAAGCCGGGTGACAAGATCATCGATCATCATCGCGACGTTCGCCGAAGTCCCGGCGGAGGACGCCGCGGCATGGGAGCCGACCGTGGTGCTCTTGGGCGACGACAACCAGATCGTCGATCCGGTACTCGCGGAGATCCCCGGCCCCCAGCGCCGCCTGGCCTGACACTTTCGCCTCAGCCACCGGGGCAGCCCACGTGTAACCGTTCACTGGGGCTTCGCCCCCGAAACCGTGATTTCTCGTTTGATGGAGGGCCGCACCGGCCCTCCCGCGTGCGGCGGAGCCGTCACGGGTCCCCCTCCCTTGTGGGCGGGCCGAGCCCCGCCAACGAACACTGGCAATACTTCGCAGGATCCGGGTTGCACGGGGGGTGAACGTTTACGCGGATCTCAGCCCTCAGATCAGATCGTGGCGACGGAGCTCGCGGCGGATCTTGCCCAGCGCCTGTTCCTGGAGCTGACGGATCCGCTCCCGCGACAGCGAGTACTCCTGACCGATCTCCCTGAGCGTCATCGGCTCACCCTCGTCCAACCCGAACCGCTTGCGCAGGACGTCGGCCTCGATCGGCCGGAGCACCGCGAGGGCCTCGCGGACACGATGACCGAGCGCCGTCGACTGCAAGAACTCCGGCGCCTGGGGGAGGCTGTCGTCCTCGAGCAAATCACCCAGCGTGCGACTGTCCCCGGCTCCGCCGGACGCGATGGGGCTGTCGAGGCTCGGCCCCTGATCCATCAAACACGTTCGCATACGTGCGATCTTCTCCATCGGGACCGCCGCCGCCTCCGAAAGCTCCTCGTCGGTCGGCTCCCGGCCCCACTCCGTCTCGAAGCGACGCCGCGTACGCTTGAGCTTGTGGTGCACGTCGATCATGTGGACCGGCACACGAACCTCGCGGCCCTTATCGGCGAGCGCCCGGCTGATCGCATGCCGGATCCACCAGCTCGCGTAGGTCGAGAATCGAAAGCCGCGCGAGGGGTCGAACCGATCGACGGCCTTGAGTAGCCCGATGTTGCCCTCCTGAATCAGATCCGAGAGCGGCATCCCGCCACGCGCGTAGCGGCGGGCCATGGTGACGACCAGGCGGAGGTTCGCCCGGACGAACTTGTGCTTGGCTCTCCACAGTGCCGCCCCGGCGTGACGCGTTCGCTCGACGTATCGTCGGTACGGCTCGCTCCCCGCGGGCGGAAAGGTGACCTCCAACACGGCGAGCTGGCGCTGCCCGTCGAGGATCGACTGCAGGTCGGCGCTGATGGGCTCCGACGCGTCTCCATCGGTGTCGATCCGCGACAGCAGCTCGGCCAGATCCCGAGCCGCACGGGCGAAGCGATCGGCATTGGCTCGCGTCTGCCGGTCGCGAACCTTGCGGGAAGCGGACTCCAGCACTTCGATCGCCCGCTGGGGCCGGCTCTCGTCGGGGAGCGTGCGCTCGAGCACCCGCAAGATGGCAGGCGTGAACGCGGGGTAGGACAGGAGGGCGTCCCAGTAGTTCGCCCGGCAAGCGACGATCCGCTCGGCGGCCGCGTGTTCCTCTTCCGAGGTCATCACCGACACCGCCGCCATCTGGCGGAAGTAGATGCCGAGCGTCGTAATCTCCTCGGACTGAGCGTCGTAGCCGGCGCTCCGGGCAAAAGAGACGGTCGAGGAAAGGGCGGGTCCGGGGCTGGCGATGGCCATGGGGTCCTCCTGCGGAAATGCCGCGTCCCGTGCGCCGCATGTTCCGCTTGCACCCCTTAGATCGAGCCAGGGGGGTAAAAGGTTACCCGCAGGTCTTGCGCCCTGGCGTTTTCCGGCGCGCCCATCCCGCACGTCGCCCTCGCGCTCCCAGCTCCCGCGAGCATCGGCGTCGGATTGGGGACCCCAGGGCGAGGAAACGGTTACGTTGGGGCCGGCGATGGTCGAGGACGATCGACCGATTTCGATGACCACGGTGCGGGGCCCACCGGCAGGCCGCTCGAACCGGGTCCGACCTGTAACCGCTCGCCGGGGGGCTTCGTCCTGAAAACGGTTGCTCCTGGTCTCGATGGAAAGCCGCACCAGCCCTCCCCCGTGTTG
>CAZYSW010000812.1:0-2320 GCA_964650105.1 uncultured Nannocystaceae bacterium | reverse complement strand
GCCAAGAGACCGGTCATCGTCATCGCTCGAAGGCGGGCGCGTGCCCCCAGCAGCGTGGCGGGAACCAGGGGGAGGCCGCCTCGGCGCCGCTCCTCGATGGCGCTCAGGACCAGCAATCCCGCCAGCGAGACCTGCCCCAACAGGGCGATGAAGCCGATGGCGGCGCTCACCGACAAGACGAGGCCCCCGAGGGCGAGCGCGAAGATGCCCCCCGTGAGGGCCACCGGCGTGACCAGCAGGATCATCATGGCGCCACGGCCCGACTGCAATGCGCTGTAGAGGAGGCCCAGCACGATGAGCAGCGAAAGAGGAACGACGAGCTGCAGCCGCTCGACGGCGCGCTGCTGGTTCTCGAACTCGCCCGACCAGACCAGGTAGTGCCCCTCCGGGACATCGACGTCCCGTTTGACGATGGCCATCGCTTCGGCGATCGCCGACCCCATGTCGCGCCCCTCGACGTTGACCTTGAGGGCCGCCACCCGGTTGTTGTTCTCGCGGTTGATCGAGGCGCGGGCGTTGACGATCCGGATGTCGGCCAGCGTTCGCAGGGGCACCCGGGCCCCCGACGGCGTGGGCACCAGGATGCTCCCGATGGTGTCCGGATCGCGGCGCTCGCTCGCCGGGAGCCGCACGCGAACCGGCACGATGCGGTTCCGATCCCAGTAGGCGGTGGGCAGCGCTCCGGCCAGTGCGGTTTCGACGATGGTCTGCGCGTCCTCGACGGCGACGCCGGCCCGAGCGAGGGCCTGGCGATCGAGGCGGATCTCGAGCTGCGGCGCCGTGGTGTCCCGATACAGATCGAGGTCGACGACGCCTTCGAGGCTCGCCAGCGCCGCCTTGGCGCGCTCCAGGGTCGCCCGCATGGCCTCCAGGTCTTCCCCGAAGATCTTGAGCACCACCGCGCCCCGGACACCGCTGACGGCCTCCTCGACGTTGTCCTTGATCGGCTGCGAGAAGTTGAAGCGAACGCCGGGGATCTCGTTCAGGGTCGCCCGCATGGCCTCGACCAGCCGGTCCTTGTCCCACCCGTCGCGCCACTGTTCGCGGGGGTGCAGGCGGACGAACGTCTCACTCATGTTGGTGCCCTCGTTGTCGGTCCCGTCTTCGGGGCGACCGTGCTCGCTGAGTGTCTCGCGGACCTCCGGGAACGCGAGCAACCGCTTGCGGACCTCGACCAGGATCTTTTGGCCCTCCTGCAGCGAGATGCTGGGGGGCATCTCGACGAAGACGACGAAGTCGCCCTCGTCGAGCTGGGGCAGAAACTCCGTGCCCAGCCGACTCCCGACCCAGCCGGCCGCGGCGAGCACACCGATCGCGAGGGCCAAGGGAGCGGCGCGCCACCGTAGGCTCCGCGCGAGCACGCG
The DNA here is from genome assembly GCA_964650105.1 of uncultured Nannocystaceae bacterium. Lineage (GTDB taxonomy): Bacteria > Myxococcota_A > Polyangia > Nannocystales > Nannocystaceae > CAZYSW01. The sequence goes on along the minus strand of CAZYSW010000812.1, from coordinate 956 downwards.
CGCGTATCGATCGCGCAGGCGCGCCACGAAGCGCGGCTCGGAGACCGCGACGTCCTTGGGCCGCAAGAGCAGCGCGCACAGGGCCGGCACGGTCGTGAAGGCGAACACCAGCGCGCCGAGCAGCGCCAGTGTGTAGGTCAAGGCGAGCGGCTGGAAGATCCGCCCCTCCACACGCTCCAGCGTGAAGACCGGGAGGAGGGCGGCCACGATGATGGCCATCGCGTACAGCGTGGGACGAGCCACGTCGAGAGCACCTCGGATCACCAGGGCAGCCATCTCCCGCTTGCGCGTAGGCTTTCGGGTCTGCGCCTGGTGCATCACACTCTCGACCAGCACCACGGCACCGTCGACCAGGATCCCGAAGTCGATGGCGCCCATCGAGATCAGATTGGCCGGGACGCCCAGGGCGAAGAGGCCCATGAACGCGACCAACAGCGACAGCGGAATCACCACCGCGACGATCAGCGATCCCAGCAGCGAGCGAAGGAAGAGCCACACCACCGACACCACCAGGACGAAGCCCTCGAAGAGGTGTTTCTCGACCGTCGCCAGTGTGTTCTCGACCAGGTGCGTGCGATCGTAGAACGGTCGAATCCGCATGCCCTCGGGCAGCACCGTCTCGTTGAGCTCCTCGACCGCCCGGTGGATCCCTTCCAGGACGCGCGTCGGGTTCTCTCCTCGTCGCAAGAGGACGAACCCCTCGACCACGTCCAATCGCTCGTCGTGGCCGACGGTGCCCATCCGAGGGGTGTGCGACCGGACCAATCGGGCGACGTCGCCGACCGTGATCGGAGTTCCGTCGTCGCTGCGGAGGACCACGGCCTTGATGTCCTCGGGCGACTGCAGGTATCCCACGCCGCGGATGCTGAGCTGCTGGTCCCCCTGCACCAGGAACCCGCCGCCGACATTGACGTTGGACCGGGCGAGCGCGTCGACGACTTCCGTCAGCGACAGGC
>CAZYSW010000811.1:0-2328 GCA_964650105.1 uncultured Nannocystaceae bacterium | reverse complement strand
GCCTCGATACTTCCCCCCTGCTGCCTTTCCCAGATGAAACCTCTTAAGCGTTGCCTTGCCGGAAATGGGGCATTCGCGTACGATGATCGCATTCTGGTTGACGTCGGCTTCGGCGAGTGGTCCGATGAGCTGGGTCATGCGTCGCTGCTGCATTGGAACCGTTGGGGCCGTCGGCATCGCGATGTCCGTGGGGTGTGGTGAAGCGCCGGCACTCGGTGCGCCCGTGACGGGCGGGCCGGCGACGACGAGTACGACGTCGGGCGCATCGACGTCGACCGAGGGCGAAGATGAGAGCGAGACCACTGTCGCCCAGCCCGAGCCCGATCTCGGGACGCCGTTGCCCGAGGGCTGTGGGGACGGCGTCCCCGTGGCGGGGCAGTTCTGCTTCACGCCCGTACCCCTGCCCGAGTACGGCCATGTGAACCTCGTGCTCGGCCTCGACCTCGACGGAGACGGACGCGACGAGATCATCGTGAACGACGCAGAGTCGCCGGGCTATTTGCTGCCGCTCTTCTACGACGGCGCGAGTTTCGTGGAGGGCGGCGTCGCGACGGGGATGTCGACTTCGCACGCACCTTTGTTCACGGACATCGACTTCGACGGCAACGGGAGGCCAGACATCGTCAGGAGCTATTCGGGGGCTGGTTGGGCGAAGGTCGTCACCTACCTTAGCTTGGGGGGCAGCCTCGAGCGCGAGTCCTACGAGTTCGGTGCAATCGCAGACAGCGCGGGAGGCGGTGGAAGTCCCGTGGTGCTCGACGTCGATGGAGACGGCATGTCCGAGATCCTGGCCAGCGACACCGAGTACGGCGCGCGGCTCTTCCGGTGGGACGGGGCGATTTGGGAGCCGGTGGGTCCACACATGGACATGCCCGGCTGCAACCAGAAAGGCTCGTGGGTCGTCGGCGATTTCGACGGCGACGGTGCGCCCGATGCACTCGTCGACACCGGGGGCACGTATTGCAATGCAGGGCCACCGAGCTACGACCCCGACTGGCACCGGATCGCGGTCTTCCGGACGGATCGCGAGACCGGGCTCGTCGAGCTGACGCACACCATGCCGGCGGGGACCATGCTCGAGACGGGGGCGTGGAAGGGTGACCTCGACGACGATGGGCATCTCGATGCAGTGTTCGACCCGTGGGACGGGCCCGGCGTGGTCCTGCTCATGGGCCGCGGAGACGGGACCTTCGAGGACGCCCGGGTCATCCGCGATCTCGAAGGATCCACCGAGACGTGGTCCGTTCGCGACGTCGGCGACTTCGACGGCGACGGACGACTCGAGTTCTCGGCCAGGGTCGATGGCCAGCTCGCATTCGTACTCGATCTTGCTGGTGAACCCCACGCATCCTTCCTGGGTCCTCCATTCCGCAAAAAGATCTGGCCCGCCGCCGACTTCAACGGAGACGGAATTGCCGACCTGGCCGTCGAGGACGACGACCGCCCCAACCAAGGGTTGCTCCTGCTTTCCACACCGTGACTCGCCTCGCTCGCTGCCGCCTTCCCGCGTTCCCGTTTGGCTCACGCTCCTCGCGAAATGAAATCCTCTGGAGACCCCATCATGCCCAGCCCTCGCTCGACCCTCGCCGTGATCGCCGTTTCGCTCCTTGCTGGGGCGGCCTGCGGCGCCGACGATTCCGGCTCGGTGTTGAGCACGACCTCGGGCGTCATCACGACCGGAGTCGATGGCGGGGGCGACGGCGGGGGAACGTTCGTCGAGGACTCCGGCGAGAGTGGAGGCTCGGACTCCAGCTCCGGGGGCGAGCCAGAGCCGCAGGACCCCTGCTCTTTTTCTCCACAGGACTACGGAAGCTGGCCCATGGTCGCGGTTGGCGAGGATGATCTCGATGTCAGCGCGGTGTGCGATTACGCAGCGATCGTCGCCGAGGATGACGATCACAAACTTCACCCCGAGGATGACGACTTCGAGGTCTGGGTGTACCGTCCGGACGACTCGGGGTGGCCCGACGAGCCCGCGCACCCGGTGGTGTTCTTCGTCCCCGGCAACGACCAGTTCCTCTATGAAGAGGAGACGACGCCTCAAAGCTCCAGTGATCACTGGTACTGGCCTCTGCTCGAAGAGGTGGTGCGTGATGGATACGTGGTCGTTGCAGGGCAACCGCCGGGTGCCAATCTTTCTTCGGGGAAGCGGATGAGCATGCTGGCCTGCATGATGCTGTGGGCCCAGGACGCGACGAACGGGTGGGACGAAGCGGACAACGACAGAATCGCGACTGGAGCGACGCTCATGGGCCACAGCCGCGGCGGGTCCGCGGCCTGGCTCCTGACCGACAGTTTCGCCGATTTTCAGCAGATCATGACCGGGCT
>CAZYSW010000810.1:0-2330 GCA_964650105.1 uncultured Nannocystaceae bacterium | reverse complement strand
GCACACGCTTCCGGTGCTGACCGACGGGAACGAAGCGATCGTGGGGCGAGTGGTGCCCCCGGTGCGGGGTATCGTGGCGCAGGCGCAGTGGAATGGATCGGAGCTGCGGCTCGCGTTGAAGGTGGCGCCATTCGGTCCGGGCGGGCCTCATCTTTCGCCGGGGCAGGGGCCGGTGATGCTCATCGAGGAGATCGGGGGCGAGCTGGTACGAACGGAGCGGGATCTCCAAGGGGAGCTCGCCGAGCTGTCCGCAGTGCTCGAAGCGTGTCCGATGGTGGCCGAGTCGATGGCGGGAGGTCACTCGTTGCACGCCGTGGGGCTGAACGAGGCGTACGAGGTGCTGCTCGAGCTGGCGGAGGCCGAGGGTGTCTCGGTTGCGTGGCCTCAGGGAAAAGCGCTGGGCCTTCCGATGCGTCGGGACATGCGGGACTTCACGGTCCGGGTGACCACGCATACGGCGTGGTTGGAAGTGTCTGCGAATCTCGCGGTCGACGAGCGAAAGGCACTGGGGCTGGCCGAGTTGCTCGGGCGGCGGCTCGGGGACGGGCGCTTCGTCGTGCTGGAGGACGAGCGCGTGCTGGCGCTCACGGCCGAGCTCGCGCGGAGGTTGGATGCGCTGGGGCGGCTCGGGACGCCGAAGAAGGACAAGGTGCGGATCGGTGCGCCGGTGTTGCCGTTCGTGGCGGAGCTCGCCGGCGGGGCTGCGGAGCTCGATCGGGCTGCCGTTGCGGCGCTCGAGCGGGTGAAGGAGGCGGAGCGCTTCGAGCCCAGGTTGCCGAGGGGGTTCGGTGCCGTGTTACGCCCGTACCAGCGCGAGGGATTCGTTTGGCTGGCCCGGTTGGCGCAAGCGGGGCTGGGGGCGTGCCTGGCCGACGACATGGGGCTCGGCAAGACCGTGCAGACTCTGGCGTTGCTCTGTTCGAGGGCCACGCTCGGGCCGGCACTCGTCGTGGCGCCGACGTCTGTCGTGCACAACTGGATCGAGGAGGCCCGTCGGTTTGCACCGACGCTGCGGGTTCGGGCGTTGGCCGGAACGGATCGGGCGGATCTCATCGAAGGATCGAAGGCGCGAGACGTGATCGTCTGCAGCTACGGCGTGCTGGTGACGGAGGCCGAGGCTCTGCAACGGAAGCACTTTCAAACGATCGTGTTCGACGAGGCACACGCGGTGAAGAATGCGAAATCACAGCGGGCTCAGGCGGCGTTCGGGTTGGATGCGGATTTCCGGGTCGCGCTCACGGGTACGCCGATCGAGAATCATCTGGGCGAGCTGTGGAGCGTGATGCAGGTGGCCGTACCGGGGCTCCTGGGGGACGAGAAGGCGTTCGAGCGGAACGTGGCGGCACCGATCGTCAAGGGGAACAGGCAAGCGGCGGCCCACCTGCGGGCAGTGCTCCGGCCGTTCATCTTGCGGCGAACACGGGCGCAGGTGCTCGACGAGCTTCCCGAGCGGACGGATGTCGTGATTGGTGTCGATCCTTCGCCGGAGGAAGCGACCTACTACGAGGCGGCACGGCGACATGCGCTGGAGATGGTGCGACAGGCGGGCCAGGAGAAGAGTGGGAAGGCGAGAATGCGGCTGTTGGCCGAGATCACGCGGCTGCGGCAGGCGGCCGTGGATCCGCGGCTGATCGACGGCGAGGCACCCGTGGGATCGAAGCTCGACGCCGTCGTCGAGCGCGTGGAGTCGTTGCGAGACGAAGGGCACCGCGCGCTGGTGTTCACGCAGTTCCTGGGAGCCATGGCGCTCCTGCGGGAGCGGTTCGAGGCGGCGGGGATCGAGTACTTGGAGCTGGATGGATCAACGCCGGCGAAGGAGCGCGCCGATCGGATCGAGGCATTCCAGGCGGGATCGGGCGAGGTGTTCTTGCGGCGCCTTCGCGCAGGGGGGGTCGGGGTGACCTGGACGGGGGCGGACTACGTGATCCATGTCGACCCATGGTGGAACCCGGCGGTCGAGGATCAGGCGACGGGCCGAGCACATCGGATGGGACAGTTGCGGCCCGTGACGGTGTACCGGATGGTGACCCGGGGGACGATCGAGGAGCAGATCCTCGCGTTGCATGCACAACAGCGCGAGCTCGCCGAGGACCTGCTCGAAGGGATGGAGAAGAGCCGCAAGCTGAGCCTGGCCGAGCTGCGCGCGCTGATCGGGCAAGGCCCGGCGTGAGGCTGTGAAGCACGGGCTGTGAAGCACGATCGGGCCGATGACCACGGAACGGCGTCGTCCCGACCGTCGGTGCGGAGTCCTCTGCGGCGCCGGGTTGCGCGGCTCGGAATCGCACCGTCCGTCCTGGTTGGCCAAGCTCCGCGGTGGAAGCGGCGCGGGG
>CAZYSW010000809.1:0-2332 GCA_964650105.1 uncultured Nannocystaceae bacterium | reverse complement strand
GATCATGTCCTCGTTGGAGTTGTACCACTTCGCGGGCAGGTTGCCGTTGAAGTGGTCGCGGGACATGCCGGTGCGTTCGACGAGCCAGTCGATGGCCTCGTCGGTCTGGCCTGGGTCGCTGCAGGTGATCTGGTAGGTCGTGTAGTAGCCCATGTCAGTACTCCGCTGCAGTGGGGCGAACGCCGAAAGCCTCGTACGCCCTGTCGTAGATGTCGTTGAGGCTGATTCTGACGCGCCTGCCTGTGCTGTCGACGGCAACAGCGTTGCCTGACACATAGCGCTGTTTCTCGAATCCGGCGCTCATGAACACGGCGACTTCGCCTTCGGCAAGATGCGAGGCGACCAGGTCCTCGATGGCGACCTCCGCGCCTTCATCGTTCTCGGTCGGCCACGAACCTTCGTTCGGCTCGGCGCCCAAGCCGTAGGCGGTCGAACCATCGACCGTCACCACGCCCCACACATCGACAGGCAGCGACTCCATCGCCCTCAGAAAGGCGTCCTCGTCTTTGACCTTGAAGTAGTTGGTGCGCGACACACCGATCCAGTTCGCCATGTCATCCCTTCCTCTTGGCTGGCGCCCTGTCCGGCTTGACCAGGCGGGCGGCGTTGGTGAGCACCCGGGCCAGGCCCAACGCCTGGCCGTAGGTCAGGAACACGCAGCCCCACCCTTCGGTGACCTCGCCGGTGGCCGCCGGGATGCAGCTGTCGTAGAGGTCCAGGCGGATGACTCCAGCGTCGACGGCCTGGACCGCGTACTGGCCGGTGGCGATCTTCCTCGGGAGGGGCGTCTTCTTCGTCACGCGCCTGGCCATCAGGTGTCCCCCTCCCCGGTGGCGCGCGAGGCGTCTGCGGCCGCGCACTCGCCAGCCAGGGCGAAGTAGGCGGCGCCATCGACGTAGTCGTCCAGGTTGAGCGCGCCGGCGGTGGCCCGCGCGGCCTTCAGGCAGACCATGAACAGCCATCCCTCGGTCTCGGTCAGGCGCCGGTCGCCGCCGACCAGCCCGTTGAACGCGGCGACGGCGCGCGCCATCGAGCGCTCGCCGCCGGGCATGTCGCGCTGCGCGGCACGGGCGTCGATCGCGTCGGCGCCGCCGCGCAGGATATCCTGCGCGGAGCTCGTGCGCTCCTTCTTGCGCGCCCGGGTGTGCTTGTTGTGCACGGCTACGCCCCCCTCTGGTTGAGGAAGGCGAGCAGGCCCTTCTTGTCGGTGGGCACGTCGACCTCGTCGGTGTGGATACGGTCGCGCGGGATCTTCAGGTCGCTGTTGAAGTGCTTGCGGTCCTTCGCCGCGTCAGCCTGTGACCCGGACCAGCGCACATGGTTCGCGCCTTCTTCGGCGGGGACGGTTGCATGCGTGCGGTACAGCTTCATTTGTATCTCCGGTAGGTGTCTCGTCTGGTGGAATCCCATGCTGCGTACACTGCCGCGACCGAAAGGAGGATCCCTCCAATCCCGCGGATGACTGCCAACCAGAATTTAGGTCCCATGCACTTCTCCAAGGCATTTCAACTGGATCTGCCGGGCCAGCTCTCGGCGGTCGACAGTCATCCCCGTGTAGGTTGTCTTATCCATCCATTCGTCCGGTGTGCGCTGGATGACCACCCGCTTGTCGGGCATGAAGATCACGCCCCACACGTTGCCTCCGTTCTTCCAGCGGCGGGCCATCCAGGCGAACTGCGCGGGCCGGTAGCACCCGGCCTTCTTCTCGTCGACCCCGCCCACCAGACCGTCGCGAGGCCAGCTGTCGAGCTTCTTGTACTCAATCCACAGGTCCCCCGCGCAGCCGTCGTAGTAGCGATCAGGCGTGCCGTTGTGGGACAGGGAGCTGTAGGTCATCGACTGCCGGTGCAGGATGCTCAGCGGCGGCAGGAACTTGTGCACGGTTTCGATCAGCTGCGACTCACGCATCGTCGAGCACCGTGTCGAGGAGGTCCTTGTCCAGCTGCCAGCCGGCCTCGCGCGCACCGTACCAGCGCAGCTCCTGCGCGTCGAACTCATCCAATTTCATGAACTCGACAAAAGCGTCGATGTGCTGCGGTGCCAGGGGGCGCGAGCGCTCCCAGAACATGCGCTTGACGGTGCTGACGTGCACGTCGAAGGGTTTGGCCAGGTCCTTCATGTCGACGCCACCTTCACGCAGGTGGCGACGCATGAGGTCCCGAACCGTTTTGACGCTGCGTGGCACCTTGATGCGCCGGCCCGCAGCGTAGCGCCGGCGCGCGCCGATGGGTCCGTCTCCCGGTCTGCTCATCCGCACCGGTTTTCCTCCCATTCGTTGTCCATGTGTACTCCAAAAAAAAGTCCCCGAGGGGGCTCCCTCGGGGACGCGGGG
>CAZYSW010000808.1:0-2335 GCA_964650105.1 uncultured Nannocystaceae bacterium | reverse complement strand
AGTCGTGTTCACCACTGCTCCTCCTTGCCTGGGTACGTCGCGACCCACGGCCACCCGCCGTCGCGGCCCTTCTCCAGATAGGTCGGGAAGTCCCGCCGGTCCCGCGGCCCCCGCCAGTGCACGACCCGGAACACGTGCTCGCCGCGGTCCCGGTCGACCCGCAGACCGATCCCGAACTCGGGCCAGCGCAACCACACCGACGACCCGAACGGGCGTAGGTCCCGGCTCCCCATCGACCCGTGCGGGGCGTGGGTCTCCATCAACAGGGCGCAACCGAACCGCTCCCGGAGGCGGTCCAGGGTGCGGGCGAGCTCGCGGGCGTGGTTCTCCCCGCCGATGTCGCCCTTCGGGGCGGCGCCGTGCAGTTGATAGAGCGGGCCGATCACCAACAGGTCCGGGCGGTGCGCCGCCATCTTCCCCGCCAGCCACCGCCGGTCCGCGGAGTGGTCCAGGTTGATCCCGCCGACCCGCACCTCGATCGCCAGCATCCCCGGGTTCCACCCCTCGACCAGGTGCAGCCACGGGCGGATCTCCCGGCGCACCTTGCGCGGTTGGTTCTCCACGTCCACCAGCAACACCCGGCGAGGGGTGATCGTGGTCCGCCGGAACGGATGCACACCCGCCGCGATCGCCAACGCCATGAACCGCAGCAAGTGGCTCTTGCCCACACCCTCGCCGGCGGTGACGAGCATCCGATCGCCCCGCTCGAGGAGTCCCGGCACCACCCAGTCGTAGGTGTCGTCGGACTCGACCAGGAACTCGTCGGCTTCGGTCACCCGATTCACCGGCGGGGCGTCGAGGTCGTCCAACAGGCCTCGCAGCGAGTCGGCGGGAGTGGCGAGGTCCACCGTCAGGTCACGCGCCGCGTCGATCGCTTCGGACGACGCGAGGATCACCCGACGACGAGCAGCCAGATCAGCGACCCGACCCACCAGCCGGTCGATGTCGTGACGGTACGGCGCGTCGGACACCGCTCCCATCAGCTCGACGACATCGACACCGGTCAGGTCCGCGAGCTCGGCTTGGGTGCGGTGGCCCTTCCGCAGCTCGGCGATGCACGCCGCCCACGCCGGGCGGTAGAAGTCGTCGGGGGTCAGGTGGTCGAGCACCCGCCACGCCTCGACCGGCAACATCAGACACCAGCCGACCAGCGCCGCCTCGGTCTCGAGGTCGTGCGGGAGCAGGTCGCTCATGCCCGCTCCAGCCAGTCCTGGCCGTCATCGCGGCCGACCGAGTTGGCGCGAGGCCGCGCCCACTTCCGGGCGTTGCGGAGCCACATGCGGAACGCCGCGTCCCACGACACCTGTCGCCGGTCGTTCGCCTCGGCGTGGTCGCGGAACTTCGCGGCTTCGTCGCCGATGTCGAGACCGTGTTCGGACGCGAACGCGCGGTGTCCGTCGTTCGGCTCCCAGGCCGAGGGCAGTCGGGTGGCGCGTGAGCGCCGGCCCTTACTGGTATTCCCTTCCCTGGTAGTACCTTCGTCGGTCGTGGGGACCGGGGTGGCGCGGTCGTGGGGACCGGGGTCCTCGGTCGTGACGACCGCGGTCGCGTGGACCGCGGTCCTAGTGACCGGGGTTGGTCGCTGTCGGCGCGTGGACTCGCGCAGCGCGTCAACGGTCGTCGGGTCGGCCCAATCGCTCGACGGTGACAACCAGTAGACGCTCGTGCGCCCCTCTCGACGCTCGACACGCAGCAGACGCGCCGCGACCAGCAGCGCCTTCGCCTCCCTCACGGTGCGCTCACCGAGACCGAGCGCGGCTCCCATCGCCGCGTTCGACTCGTAGCACCCTGCCGCGCCGGCCCGTCGCACAACACGGCAGTAGACCCGGAACTCGGCCGGGGTGAGGGGGTAGTCATCCAGCTCGGCCGGGATGAAAGCACCCACGTCGCGGGCATCGTGGACAGAGACCACTCAGCACCAACCCAAGGCCTGCACCGCAAGCCCCACGATCGCCCGCAAGAACGCCTCATCAGAGTCGCCGAGAGCCCGCCTCTCCCTCGCCTCGAGGATGCTACGCATCGCCTCGAACCGGGCGTCGAGCTCGCGGGCTCGCACACTGTCAGTGCGGTCAGGTACCATGCCAGCATCCATCCGGGCCTCCTTCGCAGGTCCTGGTGGGGAGGAGCCGGGGAGACCGTTCGCGCGGTCCTCGGCTCCGTTACGTTGTCCGGCCATCCTACCACCTCCGATCGAACGAATGTTCGTTGGCTGGTCGGACTCGCCGCCCTTGCCGCCGGCCATCCGGACCGGGGTTTCACCCGCGCACAAGCCGCGGGCAGGGGACTCTGAGCAGGCTTCCTCCCTCTGCTGTCCGACCAGCCAGATCGTCACGAC
>CAZYSW010000807.1:1234-2339 GCA_964650105.1 uncultured Nannocystaceae bacterium | reverse complement strand
AGCAGGGCGACCCGGCCGATGCGGAAAAAGCTGACTTCGCGCTCCTGCCCGTCGCGGTCGCGGATCCGCTGCAGGGCCAGCAGGTTCAGAATCAGGTGCCGCGGATGATGGAAGTTCCCGACGCGCCCGAACTGCTCGACGAACGTCACCTTGCGGTCGGGGTAAAGGTCCCACAGCGAGTAGCCGTGCTTCTTGAGCGGGAACTTCTCGATGACGTAATTGTAGCCGCGGTCGAACCATTCCTTGGCCCACTGGGCGCCGGTATGTTCGATGATGCTCAGCAGACCGATCAGCACCTCTTCCTGCACCCAAAGCGCCTTGTCCAGGATCCAGACGTTCTGCTCGACGTTCCGGCAACCGCGGAACCAGCCGTCGTAAACATCGTCCCACGAAACGGCCAGGTGCCGGTGGAAGCGCTCGGCGGCCTGTTCGAAGAGCTGCCGGTCGCCGCGCCGCACCGCCTCGTAAAGTACCATCCACAGCGTTTCGATGCCGTGGCCGGTGTAGGCAAGCTGCGCATAGACATTGTCCGGCAGCGAGAAGTCGTGGTTCAGGACTTCGTTGAGCAGCCGGAACTCCTCGTTGAAGTGGCGCACCATGATGGCGTCGATGCAGCGGTCGGAGATGCGCTTGACCTCATCGTGGTGGCCGGCTTCGAGCAGCTCCCGGCAGAGGTCGATCATGACCATCCACACGCCGAGCTGGCGCAGGCCGGGCAGCAGCGGCGCTTCGCCGTCCATATAGACCAGCGGCGCCGTCGGGGCGTAGTCGTCGCGATCGTAAAGCCGCTCGCACTTGAGCAGGATGTTGATCGCCCGGTCGCGGAATTCCTGCTCGCCGCTTGCGCGCGAGTAGGCCGCAAACCCGTTCGCAATGAACAGGTCGTCGTAAACTTCGCCGGTCGAGGTGTAGCGCTTGCCTGCGATGAACATGCCCTCGTCCGGCAGCGCCTCGCCTTCGCGCGTAAACGAATTGGGCCATAGGCCATCGCCCTTCGGCTCGCTCTTCAGGACGAACTGAACCGACTTGCGCGCGACTTCCAGATACTTATCTTCCGGCGCAAGCGTCCGGTAGAGCGTCGAATAGATCCAGATCCCGCGGCCTT
>CAZYSW010000807.1:536-1224 GCA_964650105.1 uncultured Nannocystaceae bacterium | reverse complement strand
GCGGGCGGACTTGTTGGTGTTGAGCAGGTTTCCGCGCCGGTCGGCGTTGCACATGAACCCGCCGGATTCGTGGTCGATGATGTGCTGTTCCAGGAACGCAAGGAAGTCGTCGAACAGATCATAGCGGTAACGCTCGATCAGGGCATCGACGGTGCGCCCGGCAAGCAGCCCATCAGCCCCCACCGTGGTAGCCGCTTCACCCGCCTGCGCCGCGCGCGCGAGTCGTGGAAGCCCCAGTCCGCCCGCCAGCACACCCGATCCGATCCCGGCCATCTGCAGAAAACGCCGCCTGTTCACCATGACACTTCGCCCTCCTGATCATGTCGCTTGGATGCTGTTCTGACGAAGTCTGCTGCTCGGAATGACGATGGTCAAGGACAAACCTGCGCGGTGAGAGGCCGCGGTCAGCGGTCGAGCTCTTCGAGCGGCCGGCGCCCGGCGTAACCGTCGGTCAGGTTGTGCCAGTAACGGATACGCGGGCCGTCGGTCGGTTCGTAACAGAAGAGGAATTCGGTGCCGTCGGCGCGCAGGCCGGGGAAATCCACCAGGCCGCGCGGCACGTCCTGGATCACGATGCCTTCTTCGATCAGCGCCCGCAGCAGTCCATCCACGAGCCGGACCTTCGCCTGCCGGTCCAGGTCCGACCAGATCTCCTCGAGGCCGATGATCTGGGCCGAGCCCTTCTCGC
>CAZYSW010000807.1:0-526 GCA_964650105.1 uncultured Nannocystaceae bacterium | reverse complement strand
GGACCTTGGTCCCGTCGCCGTTACCGTTACCGTTGCCGTGGCGGCCGTTCCCGTTGCCGCCTTCTTCGGAGACCGGTGGGGGCGGCGTGGGGTCAGAGGCCGGTTCCTCAACTGAAAGTTCGCTCAGGATCCGATGCGCCCGGTCGAGCACGGAGCATACCCACGGGATCAGGGCATTGGCTTCTGCAAGCGTGAAATGGCGGGGGAAATGAGGCGTCATGAACGCAATCCGAAGCTGGAATGAAGCCTTTGAGCTCATTATGGGTCGGTTTCGCCCGACTGTAAAGCCGAGGTCCGGACACCTGCCCCAGCCACCTCCCCGGCGGGCGCCGTCAAAACGATTGACCTTTCCGCCGGGCGGTGGCTTCAATGGGGCTGACGTGCGAAGAACCTCTTCTTCAAACGACAAATTTTTTACGAATTCTGGCCGGCCGTTGCGTGCAGACGAGCCGGCATCTGCTTCGCACCCGGACCTGACTCCAGGATGGCGCGTTCCGTGCAATCGGTCCTGATCATCGCGCTGCTG
>CAZYSW010000806.1:0-2345 GCA_964650105.1 uncultured Nannocystaceae bacterium | reverse complement strand
CGCATCAAACGCAGGCACCCCCAGGGACTGCGACAGTCCGTACACGACCCGGCCAATATCGCTCGACCGACCCTCTTTCACCACGGGCTGCTAGGTGGTCTTTCCCGCGGCCACCCAGAGGCAAGCGCCCGCGATCGCGAGCGCAACGAACGTGAAGGCGAGGTTCGTCCATGCCTCGCGGCGGGTCGGTCGCGCGAACGTGTCGATCAACACGGCATCGACGTCTTCGAGCTCGGCGCCCGCGATTTGAACCAGGCTCGCGACCAGCTCGGGGGCCACGGTGCTGGTCTTTCCGCGGATGACGGCGATGCCGCCGGTCGCGCGTCGACCGGGTTCGACGCGCGCGATGACGATCGGACCGTCGTAGACGACGACGTCCTCCTGGGTCCCCACGAAGGGCAGGAGCACGGCCACCGGCGGCTTGGACTGGTCGGGTCGTCCACCCTCGGCCACGGCGTATTCGTCGAGTGTCCACGCGTCACGGAAGTACCCGCGTAGCTCCACGTACTCCGGGAGGCGCTCGGGGATCCCGTCCGTCGTGAGGTCGATCTCGGGCCAACCGCCTTCGAGACCTCGGGTGACGTCGAGCAACAACCTCGCTCGCGCGGCGGTGAAGCCCGACACGGCCATCAGCGCCCCGGCCAGTACGACGAGCGCCGCCGAGCGGCGCAGCGCGACGAGCACGGATGCGGCCACGACGGCCGCGATCGCCGGCGCGAGCCAGGGCCAGTCTGCCGCCACTTGCGACGGGAGAAACGCCACGGCTGCGGCGGGAAGCGCACCCGCGGCGACGCAGAGAGAACGCCGGGCCAATGCGTACACAGAGTATCAGGGCCGCGACCGGCCCGAGTCGGCGGCTGCATGCATGTCCCCCGCGCCCGTGGAGGCCTCGTCTTTCTGCTCCGTCGGCCTGTCTGTTACCGTCGCCGGGTGAGTCGAGCACCGATCGCCATTGGGTTCGTGCTGCTCGGTCTGGTCGGGCAGGGATGTGGGCCCGGCAAGGGGCCCGAGCCCTGGATGAGCGCCAGGGCGGCGGTGACCTGGTGTGGTGTGGCGGGGCCCCAGCGCGCGGCACCTGCGATCATGGGCGTACCCGCCCCGATGCCGCCGACGGGCCTGTACGGGCGGTCGCTCGATCCGATGGGCCTCGACGAGCTGGGCTTCGAGCGCGACGAGGTGGCGTGCGCCATGCTCGAGGTTCCGCCGCCCGAGGCGATCGAGGCGGCGCGAGCCGGGCTCGAGGAGCTCGACGCCATCGCCCGTCGGGTGGATGCCGAAGCCGGCCGGGCCGGGGGGCGGTGTGTCTGCGAGATCGCCATGGCCGTCGGCGTTCGCGAACTCGTACGGATGTGCACCGAGCAGCCGTCGCGTGGCGACTGCGACCCCACGCTCAACGCCGACGCCGTGGCCGCGGCCGTCGTGCCCCTGCAGGAGGCCATCGACGAGCTCACGCTCCCCCTGGTGCATTGGCGCCTGGCGGGTCGAAGCGATCGCGACGGCTGGTTCGTGGAGCAGTTTTCGAAGCTGGTGGCTCGCCACCCCGGCGGCTCCACGCTCTACGTGCGCGGGCAGCCGATCCCCAGGCGGGACAACCACGAACTCGTTCGAGGCCTGCTCGAGGCCGAGGACGTCGTGGCCGTCGTCAGGCAGGACGGGGGCCGAGCGCTTTTGGTCGTGCGGGAGATCGGGAGTGAGCTCGTGCTCGATCACTTCGCGTATCCGGTAGTCGACGGAGCGCACAGGCCACTCCTGTCGGCGTTCGACAACACGCACGTCGAACAGTACCTCGCGGCGCTCGCCAAACCGCAGGCCCGTCGGACCCCGGCCGCCGATCCGGGCAAGGGAACGCTCGTCGAGATCGATCGCGCGCTCCTCGAGGAGGCGGATCGCCTGATCATGGCCGCCGCGCCGCTCGCCGGCGCCACCTACGAGGTCGGCCGAGAAACCTGGGAGCAGCCGCCGGTCCTCGTCGATCGCGTGACGGTTCAGGCGCCGTTCGGCCATCAAGGGGAGCGCCTGCAGATACGGCTCGAGCTCAGCGAAGAGGGCAGGGCGTGGGCGCAGACGCTGACGGGGGATCGCCTGACACCGACCCTCGAAGAGCTGGGGCTGGCGGGCGAGGGCTCGGCGTTCACCGCATCCCGCGGGCTCGATCTGCCGTTCTTCTTGCGCGGCACCCCGGTGAACCGCCACCTCGTCCACGGAATCCACTCCACGACCGAGGTGATGCGCAAGATCGAGATGGATCACCCCTCGACCGTAAACGGGAGCATGGACCGCTGGACGTTCGACCTCCCAACCGTTCGGTTCGAGCTCCCCGAGGAGGACGGTGCGGCCTGGACCGG
>CAZYSW010000805.1:0-2352 GCA_964650105.1 uncultured Nannocystaceae bacterium | reverse complement strand
GCGCTACCACAAGATCATCCTGCTCATGGATGCCGACTCGGACGGTCATCACATCGCGACGCTGCTCCTGACCTTCTTTTATCGTTACATGCCCGAGCTCATCCGACGCGGGCACGTTTATCTGGCTCAACCGCCGCTGTATCGCGTCGACGTCGGAAAGGAGACGATCTGGGTGTCCGACGACGTCCACCTGCAGCAAGTGTTGGCGGGCATCAAGCGGGGGAAGCCGGAGATCCAGCGCTTCAAGGGGCTGGGGGAGATGATGCCGGCGACGCTCAAGGAAACGACGCTCGACCCCAAGAAGCGACAGCTCGTGCAGATGACGATCCGCGACGAGCTGGCGACCGATCGGACGATCTCCGAGCTGATGGGCAAGGACACCTCGGCCCGCTACAAGTTCATCATGGAGCGCGCCGCGGAAGCCGAGGCGCTCGACGTCTGAGGGGGAAGCCTCGTGATCCGACGGCCGCGCGAAAGAGGGCCGTGGACGTTGCGCAGGGGTCGTGCGGCGGTGTGGGTGGGCGGAGCCACCTCGAGTCGCCCGCGACTCGTGATACAGTGCCCCCGGTGCGTCGTTCGCGTTGCATTGGTGTCGTCGCCCTCGGGCTGTTCGGCGGCTGCGGATCGTCGGTCGGAGAGCACTGCGAGGCTCGCCAGGCCTACTGGGAGCACGCCTTCGCGGACGAGGATCCGGCCTGGGCCCACACCACGCGCGAGCAACTCGTCCCTTCGTGCAAGGCCACGTTGTCGAACAAGCCGGCGGAGCTCGCCTGTCGCGGCACGTGCCTTCGGCACGCCGACAAGTCCACCCCACGCGGCAGCCAGGCGGCCCGCGATGCGTACGCGGCGTTCAGCCGCTGCGAAGCGGCGTGCCTGGGCGGCGAGGGCGGCCCACGGCCCGTCGCGGCGCCTTGAAGGGGCTCGGGCGCCCGCGTGGACCGGGGCCGACCCGTCACGACAGCGACAGCATGCGCTCGATCATCGCCTGGAACGGCTTGGCCACCTCGGCGAGGGCTGCTCCGGCGGAACGCCGAGGTCCACCGTGGACTTGGTGCGTCGGTCCTCGGAGAACCTTTTCGCTCGTCGGCCTCGAGGTCGAGCGCACGCATGGCATCGCGGATCTTCTCGAGCTCGGTCGGCATGGTGATCGGCACCTCCACCTCGACCTCGAAAGCCCAGACGATGTCCGCGGACGCGCGGATCTCCCGGTGCACCTGCTTGCTGGAGACCGAGGTGGCGGACGGGACACGCAACGCGAAGGGCATGGGGCCGCGATCGCCGCGTTTGGCCTTCTAGGGGCCCTGCTCGACGAGGACGCGATTCCAGCGAGGCTGTCACGGTCACCCGCGTGCCGCACCCCTTCGGCGCCCGTGCACGACCCGGGCGACGAGGGTGCGGGGCGACCGGTTCGACGAGGGTCAGAGCGCGCGGGCGAGCACGACCGCGAGATAGTCGCCTTCGGGGAAGGCGAGGGGGTGAGGGTGATCGGGCGGCGCTCCCCAGCGATCCAGGATCTGTAGGGGCGTGCGAGCCTTGTCGGCACCCTCGAACAGTGTTTCCTCGAAGGCGCGGCGGTCGACGTGGCTCGAGCACGAGGCCGCCAGATAAAACCCTCCCGGCTCGAGGAGCCGCAGCGCGGCCTGGTGCAGCTTGCGGTAGCTGCGGCACGCGTTGGGACGCGAGGCCTCGTTCGGCGCGAAGCTGGGAGGGTCGGCGACGATCAGCTCCCAGCGACGGCGCTCGACGGCCGCTGCGGCGAGGAAGGTGGGCACGTCGGCGACGATGCGTTCCTGGCGGTCCGCGGCCAGGCCGTTGGCGAGCCAGGTCCGCTCGGCCTGCACCACGGCCCCGGGCGCGACGTCGACGGTGGTCACCGAGATCGCGCCACCGATGCCGGCCGCCGCCGAGAAGCCGCCGACGTAGGCATAGAGATCGAGGACGCGCAGGTCGGTGGCCAGGTGGCGAACGCGTCGACGGGAGATGCGATGGTCCAAGAACAGACCCGTCTTCTGCCCGGACCACAGATCCACCGACAGGCGCAGGCCGTGCTCGTCGACGAGCACCTCTTTCGGCGCGGGTTCGCCCCAAAGCGGCTCGACCACCCGAGCGCCCCTGCGTCCGAAGCGGCCCATCACTCCGCGGATGCCCAGCCGCTCCCAGGTCGGGACCAGCACCTCGACCACGGTGTCGCGGTGGGCGAACGAGGGGTGCTCCCGCATCCGCTGGGGGATGTTGGGCCAGCCCAGGTACAGGTTGGGGCGGGTGCGCTCCACCAGGTCCAGTGCGCCGGCCGGCTCGAAGCGCTCCTGGGTGACCACCGACGCCTTGCGGTACAGCGCCGGCAGCAGACAG
>CAZYSW010000804.1:0-2353 GCA_964650105.1 uncultured Nannocystaceae bacterium | reverse complement strand
GCCTCGATGCCGACAGACGACATCGCAGCAGCCAGGCCCAGCACCTCGCCCTCGGAGAGCGCGGCCTGCTTGCCCGCGCCAGCCAGGCGCATCGACAGGGCGACGATCTCACCCTCGGTCGTGGCGAAGTTGTTGCCCAGACCCACCACGGACGCGCCGAGGTTGGACACCTTGTCCTGCGAGGTGCCCATGATGTTCGTGAAGCGCGCGAGCGACGTCGCCGCCTCCTCGGCCGAGAGGTTCGTCGTCTCGCCGAGGTCGATCATCGTGCGCGTGAACTCGGCCACGTCGTCGACGTGCACGCCGAGCTGACCTGCAGCCTCAGCGACAGCGGCGATCTCGGTGTGCGAGGCGGGCAGCGTGCGCGCCATCTCGCGCAGGTCGCCCTCGAGCCGCTCGAGCTGGTCCGCCGACCCGTCGACCGTCTTGAGCACGCCAGCCCAGGCCGACTCCCACGACATCGCCGCCCTGGTCGCCAGCGCCAGGCCGCCGACGGTCGCCGCGCCGAAGCCGGTGAGGGCGCGCCCGGCGCTTTCCCACTCAGCGCGGTTCGCCTTCGCCTGCGCCGCGAGCGACGTCCCGTAGTCCTTCGTCGCCTTCTGGGCGGTCTTGAGCCCCGCGACGAGTCCGTGGGTGACGGCGGTGAGGGTGATCTTGACGGTGCGATCGGCCACAGATTCACCCCCTAGCGTGCTGGATGCGGTTAAATGCGGGCATGAGCGAAGAGGCGAAGGTGAAGCGCAGCACCGGCATGCCCTTGTGGGGGGCTCTCGGGTGGGCCGCCGTGCTGTTCGGGCTGATCGGTGCGCTCAACAACGCGCCGAACCTCCTGCCGATCGTCCTGGGCGTCGGTGGAGCCGTGGTCGGCACCGGCGGGCTGCTCGTCGCCGAGATGCGCCGCCCTAGGCCTTGAGCCGCGCCCCCCACAGGAGCGCTTGCGGGTGCTCACGGTCGACCTCGCTCTGCGCCCGCAGGATCGTCGTCATGCGGTGGCAGCGCACCGGCATCGCGGCCTCGTAGCGCCACTCGGCACCCTCGCCCTGGCACTCCTCGGCGGGACCGCCGCACACCGAGCAGCGACCCTCGCGCCACTGGGCGAGCGCGAGCATCCACGCACGCTCGGTGTCGTCCCACTCGACCTCGGGGCGCGACTCGACCACGCGACCCTCGCTGTCGAGAACGTAGGTGGTGGCAGGCTCCCAGCCGTTGAACCGCTTGTAGGAGATCCCTAGGCGCTCGGCTTGCTCGAGCTCGCGTCGGAGCGCCGGATCAGCGCCGACGCGACGGGCGAGAAAGGGGCGCCCACCTTGCCCTGGTTGAGCTGGATCACCGACGTCGCGAACTGCTCCCACTGGGAGTTCGACATCTCGTCGGCGAGGTCGGGCCACTCGGCAGGCGCGTCGAAGTCGACCGGCTCGCCCGTGACCTTGTTCGCGACCGCGACGATGACGCCCGGCTCGGTGAGGATCGCGTCGATACCTGTCGAGACGTTCAGGCCGAACGACTCGTCGAGCTCGTCACCCTCGCGCGCGGGGTGCTCGGCGACGATCTCGGCGTACCGCTTGCGGGGCAGCGCGGCGAGGGTGAACACAAGCGTCGCGTCGGCCATCTGCGACTCGAGGTCGGTGATCTCACGCGCGATCGCCGCAGAAGACGAGTTCTCGCGGTCATCCTTGGTCGTCCGCGCGTCGTGCAAGCGCTTCGAGGCGCGCTCGTGCTCGGCGGCGAGGGCGAGGTCGGTGCAGAGCTCGACGGTCGCCTGGGCGCGCTTGAGGGTGATGCTCATGGGCTGGTCTCCTGGTCGGTCGTCCTGGTCGGGGGTGAGGCCCCGCGCCCGCCCGACCAGGGAGAGCGGGCGCGGGGGGTCGGGTCAGGACGCGACGATCTCGGCGTTCGGCTCGTGGCCGTCGACGAAGCAGTTCCAGACGCTGCGCAGCACCGAGTTCGCCTCGGCGGGCACCTCGGAGCGAACGCCGACGGTGAACGAGGTGACCGACACGATGTCACCGGTCGTCAGCGCCGTGGTGTGGGGCAGTCCGCGGCGACGGATCGCCACCCACTTGCTGCCCTCGGTGAGCGCGTCCACGAGCGCGTTGTCGGTCGACGCGTAGGACGTGTTCGTGTTGTCGATGCCGGTGATCGACAGCGTGACCGTCTTGCGACCCGGCGCGTTGCGAACGATGGTGTCGCACTCGCGCTCGTCAGTGATCGTGGCCTGGTCGACGGTCAGCGCGAAGCCGCCGGCGGTCAGGTAGCACGAGATGTCCTCGGCCGTGGGCGCGGTGGCCTCGGCGAGGGTGGGGCTGTCGAGGTCGGCGACGAGCGGGACGAGGACGGTGAGGATGTTGCCGTC
>CAZYSW010000803.1:0-2355 GCA_964650105.1 uncultured Nannocystaceae bacterium | reverse complement strand
GTTAATTCTGGTGACGCCTCTTGAGCCGCAGGGTCGGAGGTGACAGCGACCGGGCTTCCCGACGGGCGAACGAACCCACGAGGGGCACGACCTTCGCCAGTAGCAGTTCCGGAGAGGGTCAGAACCCGCCCGCAACGAAGGCGAGGGCCCTGACGGGTCGTGTGGCAAAAGGCCCTGGTGCGGGCTGGCGGCCCGGGGGCACCAGGAGGGGGCCGTGGCTGCGAACGGGCTTGATCGGCCTGCGCTGCGCGAGCTACGCTCGGAGGCATGGGCCAGGAACACCTGCCGTTGACGGGCCTACTGCGCGAGATGGGGGCGACGCTCGATGAGTGTCGCTGTCAAATAGGCGCGATCATGCGGCGCGCTGCCGGGCGCTTTGATGTAGACGCGGACTTCCGCAGCCTAACGATCTGCGCGCGGCCCGACGCTGCCCTCGTTCTCGTCGCCCTCCACGGTCGCGGGGATTTCGACGAGCGGAACGGTCGGCGAGTGGTGCTTGCCTACGTCGATATACCGTCAACGGGGGATGGAGCACGACTTCCAACCGGCTTCTACGTGCTGAGAACCGTTGTTGATCCCGACAGCGGTGCGACACAAGTCGCCTTTGACGATCAGTCGGGCTCCGCCGTCGCCATATTCCCTGCGTCGATTCGACTCGTTGGGTCAGGCCCGCCACAGCCTGCGGTGGATGCCGACTGTGACGTGGAGGGGGACATCAGCGACGGCAAGGCATGTGTCGTCGCACAGTGTTGCGTGATCGGGGTCTGCCTAGAGGTGGATGTTTGCCTGACCTGGTAGCGCTTGGGTGGAACGTGCGCCAAATGTCCAGAACAGCGCAGAAGCGATGAGCAACGCGCCCGAGACCCCTTCCCGAGAGCCGGAAGTGGAGACCTATCCGCTCCTGCCGCTGCCCGCGACCGTAGTCTTCCCCGGGGTCAGCACCACCATGACGGTGGCACGGCCTGGACCGATGCTCGCTCTTGCTGACCTGCATGGCACCGAGGACCGCTTGGTGTTCGCGGTCCTGCAGCGTGCTCCATCCACTGATGCTCCAATGCGCGCGGACCTCCACGATTGCGGGACCGTTGCCTCCATCGTTCACCGCATTCGGCTGCCCAACCGTCAGATCAGAGTGGAGGTGATGGGCGTACGCGTCGCCCGGCTGAATGGCGTCTATGAGCGTGGCGGCGAGATCCTGGCAGAGGTGCTCACGGGCTCCGCACCAAATCAGCTTCGGATCGACTCATCGGTGCAGGAGCGTGTCGCGGTGCTCTTGCCTACCGCGCTGAACCGGCTTGGCCTGCCCATCTCGGAGTTCGGCGACCTCGGATCAGGGATTGACCTGGATGTCCACGGGCTCGATAGGCTCACACACAAACTCGCCGCCCTGCTCGATGTGTCTACGTCGCAGAAGCAGGCGCTCCTTGAGGTCAATGATCCGGTCGTGCGCTTCGACGAGATCATCCGAATCCTCGGCAAGTAAATGAAAAGGGTCCACGTGTCACACCGAACGACCATCGATACGAGCGAAGGACTCGTTGTCGATGCCGGCTTGAAACCGCGGGATTCTGCGCGCGAGTCGGCATGAGCGCGTGAGGTTGCGGGCGGCAGACGTTGACGCTGCCGCCGCGAGCTTTCGCCGAGAAGTTGTGCAGAGCAAGCGTAGCCGGTAGCGGAAGGTAACGCCCACAAAGCAGAAGGCCGGGGTGTGCATCCCCCGACCTTCAAAGTAACGCCCAGCGGCGACATGGGGTCGCCGTTTGGGAGGTCATCGCCCATCTGCGGGGCGATGTCCAGTTCTTGGCTGGGCGCCGAGGTCCCCGATCTCTCGCTGCGGCCACGAGCACGACAGCGCCCGGCTGTTCAACTGCGGGCTGTGCCATGCCCTGACGGCGATCTGCTGCTGTTGCGACCGGGGCCATGGGTATTGCAGCGAGGCCTGCTCGGCGGCTGCCCGAGGTGAGGCGCAGCGAGCGAGTAACGCTCGGTACGAGCGCAGCCGGAAGGGGGCTCGCAAGCACGCCGCCCGACAAGCGCGCTACCGGGCCAAGAAGTCGAAAGTGACGGAGCAGGGTCCTCCGCCGGTGGAGGTCGATGTCATACGCGTCGTCGCGGCCGAGCGCGAAGAGCCGGTCGCCAAGGAGAACGACGATGCTGATCTCGACTTCGACCTGGGCGGTGAGCGTGCGATGCACGAGCCGCGAGACCAAAGTGCTGGCCACGGAGTCTGGCCACGACCTGCTCAAAGCCCGTCTGAGCACCTCGCCGGGCCACCCTCGCGCCCTGATGACGCTGTGCGAAGGGCTGGGAGGCGCTACCCGAGCGCTACGACGACGGCGGCTTCACCGGCGCGAA
>CAZYSW010000802.1:0-2355 GCA_964650105.1 uncultured Nannocystaceae bacterium | reverse complement strand
CCGGCACTCTGCCCTGAAGACGCTAAGGGGGCACTCTTCGCCACCCTGGCCACCGAATCAGAGTGGGTCGTGGCGATAGACGAGGTGCGTGAAGCCGACGGTCGACGCGACCAAGCGGGCCGGCAACCGGCCAACACGCAGCCCCCCACGGCCCCGTAGTCGGCCCGTGTGCCGCGAAGGCGGGCGAGTCGGTGCCATGGACCGGCCGGTCTCGAACACGCCAACACGACCCCATGTGATCGCCCAGGACCGAACGCTGTCCCCGACCCGTCCCTCGCGGTAAGGTGGCCGTCGATGACCTGGCTGCGCGCCATACCGTTTCTGTTCACGCTGCTGGCCTTCGTGCTGCAGCCGGCGAGTGCGTCTGCGTTCGGCAACGCACATCCCGAAGCTCGCGTCAGCGCCTTCGAGCTCGTGGCCCTGGCCAGCGTCGGGGCCTCGGCCGAGACAAGCCCCGGACTGCACGAGGGAATCGCGGAAGCGTACGACGAGAACGCGTCAGGCTACCGCTTTGCCGCAAAGGGGGGAGGGCCCAAGACTCTCGACGACCTGCTGGAGGGGGCAACGCCTGGTCGCACGACCAAAGGAAGATCAACCCAGTTCGACAAGCCAGGCGGCTTCGAGCGGGCGAACGCGGATTTCGATGCACTCAGCCCGACAGACGTGAGGGCCCTTGAAGGCGGAGGGCGTGTGGGTACACTGCCCGACGGTCGGACCGTGATCGTCCGGCCTACCAGCAAGTCCGGCGCGCCGACGCTTGAGGTCCAAAAGGGTAAGAATCGAACGAAGATCAGGTTCGGGGACTAAAAAGCATGAGGACGGAGAAGTACACAAGATGGTCGCCCGTGGCGGACGTTCCGACGGACCTCGTGTGTGAGGCCCTCCACGATGATCACGAGGGGGTCCGCGTGCTACTTCGGACGGACGAGACCTCGGGGAGGATGCTTCGGATCTCGTTCGAGGCGGCCGTCTGTTATCGCAACATCAACGAGAGCTACAGGCTCCGAACCTGGTCCCGGCACGCAGGAGAGGACATGGGCGGCCTGTTCCGTGTTGACGATTCAGACTGGCTGTCGTGGGTGAAGGCCGAGTCAGGCGGAGTGCTCGACGCCAAGGAACTGGTCCACTACGCCATCTTCACGGGGGAAGACTGCATCGAGTTCATCTCCGAATTTCCTCCAGAGGTTGAGTGGCTCGGTTCATAATCGTTCCCGGAGATTGCGGCCCGGTAACCTCCCGATGCGTTCTCCCACAACGATATGCCCCGCCTTTCGCTTCCCAAGCTCGTCGTCGCCTTCCTGCTCCGGGAGGGGAAGGCGATGTCGCTGGACTTGCTCGCCAGGGTGAGCGTCCTCGCATCGCCGGCGTGAAGCCGGGCACCTGGATGCGCAACGTCGTGCCCGAGAAGGGAGATCGTCGGCGTGTCCGGGCTTGGCATGGTTCGAGCTCAAGGAACCGCACAGTTACCCGCCGCGCTGTCCTTGCCCGCTCAGGATCCCACTTGCCTTCTCTGCCGTGCTCGTCTACTTTGGCTCGTTGCCATGCGCCCCACGAACTACGATACGCAGCGGCCGGCTGGTGGTCGGGCCGGGGCCGGCCGGAGGCCGGCCTGCGGCCGGTGGGTGGCCGGCAGCGATTTTCGGCCGAAAGCCCAATGATTTTCTTGAGTTGCCTTCGCCGAAGAGCGAACGCAGCCGAAAATGCACTTCTGGGGCCTCCGCGAAATCGTAAAAATTGAAGCCGTACGTGTATCCGGGTGCGCCGCGTCGATCGGGTGATCGGACCCGAGCGACCCTCCAGCACCGCGCGGACCAGCGTTTTCTGATCGAGTCCGCGCTCGAGGATCGGATAACAGTACGATGCTCGCTGACCGTGAGCGCGGCCGAGATCATCGACTTCGAGCTCTTCGACCGGGGCGCGCTCGCGATCAGTGTCGGTGATCTGCCCGAGCCCGACGGGGCCGAGGTCGCCGGTGCCGACCTGCTCGTCCTGGTCGAGCTCGCACCGACGGACGCCTCCCTGCTGGGCGACGAACACGAACACGAACACGTCCCTTCGCGCGCGGTCGCTGCGAACGACGAACGCTACCCCTACGATCGCCGGTGCGTCACCGAACACGCGTCGGGGTTAACACTCTACGAGGAGTATCACCTGTTCGGGACCACCTCCTAGCCACGCCACGATCGACGTCGTCCTGGCTCGAGCTGGGTGCCGCGCATTGGTTTGGAGCCCGGCTTTTGGGCTGCGATCGCCGGGCGACGACGGAGTTCAGGGCCGAAATCGTGCTGACGGGTGCGGTGCGAGCTCTCGGAGCCGAGGTCAGCGCGGGGTCGCGGCCCCTTCCGCGCCAGCAGC
>CAZYSW010000801.1:0-2357 GCA_964650105.1 uncultured Nannocystaceae bacterium | reverse complement strand
CTCGTCCGCCGTGCCCGATGTCATCGACTGGCGGCCGTGCCCCGCACCTGCCGACCGGGGGCTCGACGGCGTCATGACCCGTCGGCTCGATGCGGTAGGTGTGAGCTCCGAGCCATGGAGGATGCCGGTGTCGCGCTCGCAATCGAGTCTTCCACGAACCTCCGGCCCTACGAGCGCTTCGTCGAGCACTGCGCGCCGGCCGACGCTTCTCACGACAACGCCTCGGAGCTCCAGTTGCGCAGGCAAGCGGTCGGCCGCAGGAACTGGCTGTTCATCGCGAGCGAGGCCGGCGCGCTGGCCAGCACGACCTTCGTGACGCTCATGGCGAGCTGCCAGATGCACGGGATCGAGCCGCAAGGCGACCTGCGCGACGTGCTCTGCCTGCTCCCCCCTTGGCCGGTTTCGCGTGTCCTCGAGCTCGCCCCCGCGTACTGGTAGCAGACCCTCGAGAAGGACGAGACGCAGCGGCTTCTCGCCGAAAACGTCTTCCGCCGCATTGCCCTCGGCCAGCACCCGAATGGGGCTTGGCTTCGGCATCCCGCGCAGTCACGACGCGGTTGTTTCACAGGATACCGGACTTCGACCCACACGAACCGCACTTGTTCCCTCCGAAGTTCACGATCTGCGAACTTCAGCCCACACGAACCGCACTTGTTCCCTTCGAAGTTCACGATCTGCGAACTTCAGCCCACACAAACCGAACTTGTACCCGCTGAAGTTCACGATCTGCGAACTTCAGCCCACACAAAGGCGACCTGCGCGAGTGACCTGCCGCCAGACCGCCCCCTTTGCAGAACCGCCGCGTCCGTTGGGGGACCGCGAAGGGTGATTCTGCATCCTCGAAGGTGCGTTGGTCAGGCCGGGGAAGGGGCGCCCGGCCCGGGCGGCTTTCCAGCGATGGGGCAGCAGTTCGCGTTCCATCGCTTTCGTGACGCCACCGCGTGCGAGGCGAGGCAGGACGTCGGCGAGATACTCTTCGGGGTCGACGTCGTCGAGCGCGCAGCAGCTCGGCAGCGTGTAGATGACCGCTTCATGATCGCCACCGGGCTCCGAGCCCACGAACGGATGCGCCTTGCGCGTGAGGGCGACGCGGATGTGTTGGCGCTCGACGAGCGTGTCGTCGATCGGGATCGCGCCGTTCTCGAGGAGCCGACCGAGGGCTCCGTGATGGTTGATGAACGGCGACCGGGCGGAACCCCGGTCCTGGGAACGTTGGCGACGAAGAGGCGGTGGAGGGAGGCGGACGCGCGAATGTTCGTCGATGCGTGGCGCAGAAGCGGGCAGTCGATCGAGGCGTTCGCCCGCGAGGTCGGAACGGGTGCATGGCGACTGCGCGACTGGGTGTCGAGGCTTGCGGGTGGCATCGAGGTGGCGTCAGGGTTCGCAGGTGATGTCCAGCGTTTCGTGCCGGCAGTGGTAGCGGTCGGGTGACCTGCCGCCAGAGCGACCACAAGAACCCGCTGCGGCCGAGACGATGGGGCGGCACGCTCGGCCGCATGACAGTGACCTGCCGCCAGACCGCCCCCTTGCAGAACCGCCGCGATCGTCCGTTGGGGGACCGCGAAGGGCGGTTCTGCATCTTGGAGGGTGCGTTGGTCAGGCCGGGGACGGGCGCCCGGCCCGGGCGGCCGTCCAGCGACGGGGCAGCGGTTCGCGTGCTATCGCTTTCGGCCGGGGCGTGACGAGGTCACCGGATCGTGCAGCGCACCACGGAGCCGCCGATGCACGCCGTCCGGCGATGAGAGCACGCGCGTGCCGGCGGAGCGGGAGAGGGGTGGCGTTTCGCTGCGGTCAGGCCGGCAGCGAGGTCACGAGCTCCTGGAAGTGGCGGTCGAGCTGGGTGATCTCGTCGAGGAGCCCCGCCCCCACCGGGGTCGCCTGCGCATGGGCGAGGAGGACCTCGGCACCTTCGTGGTTGCCTCGAATGATCTCGCGCCAGCGACGTCGAAAGTCGGGGCCACGAGCCAGGGGGTGGTCGGCTGCGTACATGCGCTCGTAGAGGCGCGCCACGGGCAAGAAGGCGTGCACCGCCAAGAGTATCCCGTGCAGGGGACGAGGGTCGGGACGGACCGGCGACCGAAACAATGGGTGAAACGCGTTGACGAGCACGGGGTCCAGCTCCAACAGCGCGTTGAGCTTGTTGTGGGAGAACTCGTGGATGAGCGCTTCGGCCATCGTCATGGTCTGCGGGTGCAGGCTGGCGTAGATCGTGCCGATCGCCTCCTGGTACGAGGCCGACAGATGGCGTTCGGCGTCCCAGCCCACGGGGACGACCTGCTCGACGACGACGTCCATCTCGGTCCGAATCTCCGGCAGGAACGTCGTCACCAGGTCGAGGGCTTCGCGCAGAGACGCGA
>CAZYSW010000800.1:0-2359 GCA_964650105.1 uncultured Nannocystaceae bacterium | reverse complement strand
GTAGAAGTACAAGCCTTCAGCTGGGACCCTTTCAGCGGTGATGTTGAGAGGGTTGAACAATGCCTCCCCCGTCAACAACGGGTTGGCCAAGTCTTCTGCGCCAACCACCCAGGAGGACATGTGCCCATCCTCCAACAGCAGCACCGCTGGCAGTTCACCAGGCAGTTCGATGGAGAGCTCCTCCAACAGGACCATCTCCCAGTCGTTCTCCTCCGCCATCAACTCCGAAACGAGGTTGAGCCGTACGCCAACCACCCGGTAGCCGCTCTCCTGGGCGAGGTCTCCGAGGGCGTCGAAACAGTCGCACTCCTCCTCCGCGAACACGAGGAGCACCCGCCCCTCCCCGGCTTCTCCCCACACTGGTTCGTCTTCCAGATCGTCACCCTCCCAATCGGCGAGGATTTCGGCGGCTCGCGGCGGCAGGTTGGGGATGTCGGCGTTCTGGGACCAGACGACCACCTTGTGGGCAAGCATCTCTGCGGTGGCTGGGCTCAGCTGGGTCCACGGGAGGCTGTCAACCACTCTCTGGGGGCTGCATCTGGTCTGGTCGAACACTTCGTTGATGGCCGCCCACCCTTGGAGGTGGGAGGCGTCGGCTCCGAAGTCTTCTACGGCCACGTCGGCGAGATGTCCGTCGATCGCTTCCAGGTAGGTGTTGAGGATGCGGACCGTCCCCCCGCAGGAGGCGAGGGGGTTGTTCATGGCTGGTCTCTCCTCTGCGCGCGGCACGGCCAGGTCGGCTCATAGCGGCGGGTAGGGGTCAGGTCGTGGACGCGGTACAGCGCGTAGCCGTCGGGCTCGGTGACACCGCACGACGGGCAGGTAGCGGGCACGGTCCACTCGGGGAAGGGGTGACCGAACAGGTCGAGCTCGGGCTGCACAACGGTCACGACGCGGCCCGAGCCCGCAGAATCGCGACACGCTCAGCGGGGGTCGCCCCGCCCCAGATGCCGTACCGCTCGCCGTTGTCGAGCGCGTACTCAAGGCACGCGGCACGGGTCGGGCACGCCCCGCACACCCGCTTAGGTGCACGCGTCGAACCGCCCTTCTCAGGGAAGAACAGATCCGGGTCCACCTCGCGGCACAGGGCGTCGTCGGTCCACGGTGGCGGGGGTGCGTAGCGGTCGAACACCGGTAGCGGGATGTCACCGACAGGCAGGGTGGTCCACGCGAGCCGGTCGTCGTCGGCGGCGTCCGACGGGGCGATGTAGCAGCCCGAGCAGTACCCGCGCGCCGCATGGTTGCGGTGCCCCTCGGGGACGATCTGTCCAGGGCGACGCGGCACCATGTTGATGCCACACGCCTTGCAGGTGCGGGGCGTCATAGGGTCCTCCAGGAACAACAAGGCCCGCCCCCTCGGGTGAGAGGGCGGGCCGGTTAGGTCAGGTCAGGTGCGCCAGGAGTGGATCAGCGCAGCATCGACGAGCAGGCAGTCACGGCACACCGCGTCGCGCTCCCACACATCAATGCCGCACCGCACACACCGGTGCGCGCGAAGGCTCGCCACGTCAGTTGTTCAGCGTGTCGAGCAGGGTGGACGCCTCGGCCTTGGTGAGCGACTTGCTCGACGCGACCTCGCGGCCGATGACCTTCGATGCGTACTCGAGCCGCGCGTCGCGGTCCTTGATCCCAGCGTCGTTGAACGCCGCGTGCAGCGCTTTGAGTTGCTGCTCGCTGATCGGCTCGAGCTCGGGCGGCGCCTCAGCCACAGGAGCCTCAGCCACCGGCTCGGGCTCGGGGGCGGCCTTCTCGGTCTCCGGCTCGGCCTCCGGCTCAGGCTGGGCGCGCTGCACCTTGCGCCGCGCCGTCTCGCGCGTGACGGTCACCGTGGGCTCGTCTCCCAGTTCGAGATCCTCGACCGAGTACGGGATGCCTGCCAGGGTGTCGGCCGCGATCTTGCGGGCGACCTCAGCGGCGGCCTTCGCGTACAGCATCTCTTGGGGGTTCGAGGCGTACTTCTTGTTGCCCGTGTAACCCGCCTTCTGTGCGCGGGCGATGGTCCACTCGGCGCGCTCGACATTCTCCGACCCGCGGCGGCGACCGCACACGACGACCTTGGCGTCGCTGGTGTGCTCGGTCCAGATTTCGTGACCGTGGGCCAGCGCGAGCGCGACCATCGAGCGGGCGTAGAGCGCGGGCGTGCCGTGCACGACGTAGATCGAGCGCAGGGACGCGATTGGGGACATGCCGAGCTCGTCGCCCATGAGGATCGCGGCCGTCGCGTTGCCGACGTTCGTCATCTCCTTGGGCACGAACGCCGTCTGCGACAGCGCCTTGGCGAGTTGGTTCGCCGCGGACGCAGCTTCGGCCCAGGCGACGAGGCGCCCCCCGGTGGGGTCGAGATAGGTGACCTCGGCGG
>CAZYSW010000799.1:0-2360 GCA_964650105.1 uncultured Nannocystaceae bacterium | reverse complement strand
AGCTGATCGACTTCTGGCGCTTCAACGTCGCCTTCGCCGAGCAGGTCCTCGCGGAGCAGCCGCTGTCCAGCCCCGGCGTGTGGAACCGCATGGACCACCGCCCGCTCGAGGGCTTCGTGCTGGCGATGACCCCGTTCAACTTCACCTCGATCGCCGGCAACCTGCCGACCGCGCCGGCGCTGTGCGGAAACACCGTGGTGTGGAAGCCCGCCTCCACGGCCGTGCTGTCGGCTCACTACATCATGGACCTGCTCGAGGAGGCCGGCCTTCCGCCGGGCGTGATCAACTTCGTGCCCGGATCGGGCTCGGAGGTCGGTGACCCCGTCCTCGCGTCACGCGCGTTGGCGGGCGTCCACTTCACCGGCAGCACCGAGGTGTTCCAGAACCTGTGGCGCCGGATCGGGGAGCGGATCCGCGACTACGGACAGTACCCGAGGATCGTGGGCGAGACCGGCGGCAAGGACTTCGTGGTCGTGCACGCCTCGGCCGACATCGAGGCCGTCGTCACCGCGCTCTTGCGGGGGGCGTTCGAGTACCAGGGTCAGAAGTGCTCGGCCGTCTCGCGCGCGTACGTTCCGGCCGACCTCTGGCCTCGGCTCCGCGAGCGCCTGGCGGGTGGTCTGGAGGAGGTCTTGGTGGGCGACGTGGCGGACTTCCGGAATTTCATGGGGGCGGTGATCGACGGATCGAGCTTCGACAAGCTCGCGGGCGCGATCGACGAGGCGCGAGCCAAGACCGGGGCCGGTGTCACAGAAGTCATCGGGGGCCAATGCGACCGAACCCGTGGCTGGTTCATCCGTCCGACCGTCGTGGTCGCCGAGGATCCGAAGTATCGCACCATGTGCGAAGAGCTCTTCGGTCCCATCCTGACCATCCACGTGTACGATCCGAAGCGTTGGTCGGAGACCCTGCGGCTGTGCGACGAGACCAGCCCATACGCGCTGACCGGGGCGGTGTTCGCCCAGGATCGCTCGGCGATCCAGGAGGCGACCGCGGCCCTGCGCCACGCGGCCGGCAACTTCTACATCAACGACAAGCCGACCGGCGCGGTGGTCGGCCAGCAGCCCTTCGGCGGCAGCCGGGCCTCGGGGACGAACGACAAGGCGGGTTCGCTGTGGAACCTGATGCGCTGGGTCTCGCCGCGTACGATCAAGGAGAACTTCGCCCCACCCACCCAGTGGCGGTACCCCTTCATGGACCCCCAGTGACGGCGGTCGGGGGCTTCGAGCGGCTCCTGCTCGCGGCCACGCTCGCGACCGGCGGAGGCTGCTCCATCGACGGCTCCTCCGACGACCCCTCCGACCCGGTGCTCCCCGCAGCCACCACTTCGGCGGACGCGGAGACCTCCGACGACGGCCACGTCTTCATCACGCCCAAAGACGGGGGCATGCAGCCGCAGATGTGCAACCTCCTCGAGGATCCTTGTCCGGTCGGAGAGAAGTGCTCGCCGTATTCGACCGACGGCTCGAACGTGCCGAACGCCACGCGGTGCGTCCCCGTCGCCCCGTCGCCGCGTCGAATCGGTGAGGTGTGCACGATCGAGGACTGGCTGGCCAGCGGAATCGACGATTGCGACCGCGGCCTGACGTGCTGGGGTGCGGACGTCCAGACCCTCGAAGGCCGCTGCGAGCCCTTGTGCACGGCGGGTGTCCCCCCGGGCTGCTCCGATCCCGACCGACGATGCGTGATGGGCGGGGGCCCGCTCGTCGCTTGCCTGAAGGCCTGCGATCCGTTGGCGCCCGACTGTCCGGAGAAGAAGGGGTGCTACCCCATCGACGACTGGCTCTACTGCCTGCCGGATGCGTCGGGAATGATGGGCCTGGTCGGTGAGCCGTGCGCCTTCACCAACGGCTGCAAGCCCGGCCTGTACTGTGCGAGCGCCAAGAAGGTCCCCGGGTGCGAGGCCGAGAGCTGCTGCACCCCGTTCTGCGCCGTGTCCGGGCAGGGGCTCGATTGCCCGGGCGCACCGGCCCAGAGCTGCATTCCCTTCTTCGACGACCCGCCCACGGGTCTGGACGACGTGGGGCAGTGCGCCACCCCGTGAGGGCACGACCGTGCCCGCCCGTCGAATCAGCGCGGCTGGGCGTAGCGGGCGGGGTTGAACCCAACCACGCGCTTGACGAGGCGACCGGCGGGGAGCGTGCGATCGGGCTCGACGTGATTGAGGACGGCGAGCTCCTCGATCGTGACGACCGAGGATTGCTCGGCATCGAACGCCTTCAAGGTCGTCTCGGCCGAAAGCGGGACCACCTCGACGCGCATCGGCGACACGTCCCGCAGCGCCGGCTCGGTCAGTCGACGAAAGCTGGTGAAGGCTTCCGCGACGGCGTCGGCGTGCGCCTGCCAGGCCTCACCCCGAC
>CAZYSW010000798.1:0-2367 GCA_964650105.1 uncultured Nannocystaceae bacterium | reverse complement strand
ACGAGCGCACGCACGAGCTCATCCGGGCGCACCTGCACGAATCGCCGATGTACTCGGGCCGGATCGTGGGCCGCGGTCCTCGCTACTGCCCGTCGATCGAGGACAAGGTGGTCCGATTCGCCCACCGCACGCGGCATCAGATCTTCGTGGAACCCGAAGGGCTCGACACCATCAGCGTGTATCCCAATGGGATTTCCACGAGCCTGCCCGCCGAGGTCCAGGCGGCGTTGGTGGCGACGATTCCGGGGCTCGAGCGGGCGCGGATGCTTCGGCCGGGCTACGCGGTGGAATACGACGCCGTCGACGCTCGCGCGCTGTGCCACACGCTGGGCAGCAAGGACTACGAGGGGCTGTATTTCGCGGGGCAGGTGAACGGGACGTCCGGCTACGAAGAGGCCGGTGCGCAGGGCGTCGTCGCCGGGGCGAACGCCGCCTTGTGGGTGCTGGAGCGCGAGCCGTTCACCGTGGGCCGCGATGCCGGATACACGGGGGTGCTCGTCGACGATCTGGTCACGCAGGGGTGCGACGAGCCGTATCGCATGTTCACGTCGCGCGCCGAGTATCGGATCGTGTTGCGGGAGGACAACGCCGATGCCCGCCTCGGTGAGGCGGCATTTCGGGCCGGGTTGATCGATGCGCGCCGATACGAACGCGTGCTCGAGCGGGCCGAACGGGTCGCCGCGGCCGCCGAGGCGCTCGAGCGCGGTGCGGAGCCGGTCGAGGCGCCGTGGATCGTGGCGCGAGCCCGCGCCCAGCGGCTGTACGCGGGATACGAGCAGCGCATGCACGACGAGGTCGCACGATTGCGCGGCGACGCGACCGCCGATCTGCCGCTGCCTGCCGACCTCGACTACGCCACGCTGCCGGGGCTGAGCGTCGAGGCCCGGCAACGTTTGGCGGCCGTCCGTCCCCTCAGCACGGCCCAGGCCTCGCGCATTCCGGGGATGACCCCCGCGGCCTTGATGTGCCTGTGGGTGCACGCACGGCAGCGCGCGCGACGTGGCGCCGCCGCCTGAGGACCAAGACGGTCCGCGAGCCCGTCATCGGCGACGTCGCGTGGGGCGACGACGCCTCCGGCGTCTCGGGCGACCGAGCGCGGAGAGTCGGGTGTGTTCGGAGCGGTGAGCAACCCGGCCGGCGTCGTCGGAAACGCTGTCCTCGCCTCGCGGAACGTTTCGGTGCCCGGTCAGCGCCGGGCTTGCGCGATGATGCTTTGGAGGACGGCTTCGTCGAGCGGCGACAGGTTCATGAAGCGGATCGCGACGCCGTGCTGCCGCCGGTCCTGGGTCGGCTCGGCGATGCGGACGACCTCGGCATCCAACGACAGGGGATTACACGCAGGTCCACGTGGGACTTCGACCTTCACCGGTTGCCCCACCTGCAGGGGGCACGAGCCGTGGAGCAGCGCTCCGCTCGTCGACAGATCGAGCGTGCGCGCGTTCAAGATGAGTCGCTGGTTGGGCCCGTACATCTTGAACGGCACCGACACCATGACGCGGGGACGATGTCGCCTTTCGTGCTCCCACTCGGGTGGAGTCCCAGCCACGCGCCTCCTATACCACTTTGTAAGTCCCCACGGAACGGCATTCCGCAGGCGGTTGGGGCGCGAAAATGGCCATCCGGCCCACGCGGGGCCGTGCGACGCCCTCGGGGTCGCGAGGTACGTCACGCGGCGGGATCGATCGGGGTCCGGCACGGTCGCGGGTTCGCACGCCGGGTGAGATCGCGCAGGCGCCTCGGGCGGGATACGGGGGTCGGGGGGCATCGGTCCCCGCCTGGGCGGTGCCGATTTGCGGCGCCGGGTCCGATGCCGGTCCGGTCGGGAGCGCGGAGGTCCTTCGCATGGCCGGCGGACTTTGGGTGCAACGAGGCGCCGACCATTGTTCGGTCTGTCGGCTTGCTCACGCGGGTTGACCGTACGGGGGCCCTTGGACATGCTTGCGCGCCTTGAAGGTCCACCTCATCGGCATTGCCGGTACCGGCATGGGAGCGCTCGCGCGCCTTCTCCAGGAGGCAGGTCACGAGGTTCGGGGGTCGGACGACGCGATCTATCCGCCGATGTCCGATCAGCTCGCGGAGGCCGGAATTCCGGTGTTCGAGGGCTTCTCTCCGGCGAATCTGGCCTGGGGTCCGGAGTGTGTGGTGGTGGGGAACGTCTGCAAGGTAGACCACCCCGAGGTCACCGCGGCGCTGCAAGCCGGGCTCACCCTCGAGAGCTTCCCGAGCATGTTGGCGCGCGCGCTCCTGCCGGGGGGCGTCAATTCCCCGGTGCGCGCCTTCAAGTCGGTCGGCGGCGAGCCGTTCTTCGTGGCGCGCGCGGACGGCGCATACCTGTACGACGTGGACGGCAACCGCTACATCGACTAC
>CAZYSW010000797.1:0-2372 GCA_964650105.1 uncultured Nannocystaceae bacterium | reverse complement strand
GGACCACGACTTTGCACTCGCTCCCGCCGACGCCGTATTCGCCCTCGCACCCACGGGACACTGTGCACCCGAAGCGGGGTTCGGACCGTGCGGCTACCCGGCCGGTGACGAGGAGAAGGCGGATCCGGACTCGCCGTTCAACCGATCGCGGTTCGAGGATGGCGAGGCGAAGGGTTTTCTCGTTCTGGAGGGCAGCCGCGACGCCGACAACACGGGTGAAGGCATCGCGCTCTTCGACATTGCGGCTCGCGAACAGCTCAGCCCGATCCCCTCGAATGCGACCGTGAAGGCGATGCAGTGGGCGTTCGACGTCCCTCACCGACACTGGACCGGCGCTGGAACCACGCGCGGCGCGCTCCTCGGCAAGAGCTACGTCACCGCGTTCATCGACTGGTGGCTGCGCGACCGGTCCGACCGACGGCCGTTCTTCACGGGAGAGGCGCTTCCCCCGTGTGTGCAGGATCCCGCCTCGTGCGACTACGGCTTCGCCACGCCGGAGTTGTTCCCTCAGTTTCGCGAGGGCGGGCCTGATCTCGACGGCCGGCGCGAGATCGTCCGCTACTTCGTGTTGCCGCTCGACCAGGAGGAGGGCAGCGGCCCGGCAATGATCACTGGCGAAGGGCAGTGGCTCGAAGATTCCGGCTTCGACCAGCAGAATCTCAGACCTCGCGCGAAGCTGCGTGGGTCATCCGTGGCGCTCGTGGCCACGCCCGGGTCCCCGAGCACGCTTCGGCTCGCGCTCGACGGGTTCGGGGCGTCCACGCCGGTAGACGCAGTCGATCTGCGGCTAGCCCACCTGAGCTTGCGCGTTCATCTTGGAGCGCGGGGGACCTATCAGACACCTCCCGTGCAGACGGAGGAGGCCATCACACAGGCCTGCGAAGACTTCGCAGCCCAGAATGCTCAGGACCTTCGCCTGCGCGTGACGCTGTACGATGCTTCGGCCGGCTCGGAGACGGTTTTCTCCGACGCATACCGCCGCGTCGCGCCCACCGACATCGGCACGATCGTCGAGGGGTTTTCGGTCGCGTGTGAAGCCGTTGGTTTCTGGACGACGGTTCGAATCCCGCTCCAAGCATTCGAGCCCGGTGTGAACCTGCGTGAGCTGACGACGCTCGAGCTGACGGTGCGGTCGGCCGATCACGCGAACCTCGAGACGGGTGTCCTCGTCGATTCGGTCGAGCTCGTCGGTCACGCCCTCGACGCGGTCTGTGGTGACGGCGAGGCCCAAGGCGACGAGAGCTGCGATGGGGCCGACCTCGGCGGCGAGACCTGTCCCTCGCTGGGCTTTCTCGGGGGCGGGACGCTCGCGTGTACGGAACACTGCACGTTCGACACGGCGGCCTGCATCCCCGGTGGAGGGGGAGAGCCGTGCCCCGAAGGGGACCCCGGATGCCCCGGGGGGCCGTGTCTGCTCGACCCCGGCGACGAGCCGCAGTTGCAGACGTTCCCCGGCGTGGCGGCGTATCACGTGAGCGGTCCGGACCTCCTGGGTCCCCTGTGCAACAGTCCGCTCTTCATCTGTAGGGAGGATGCGCAGGGCGATTTCCTGTGCCACGATTGCGAGGACGCCCAAGACAGCGGCTACGGCTGTCCGTGCGGTGCACCGGGCTTCACCGAAACCTGTGACAACTATCCGGGCATGGGGTGCGTCGGAGCCGTGGAGGAGAACGCCGACCCCGCGCAGTATCCCATCCGACCCTTGCCCGGCGCCTGTTTCCCCGAGGGCGAAGCGGCGCCGGGCTACTGCCTCGAGAACTGCGCCGCGCAGGACCGCGTGTGCGGCAAGCTTCGTGACTGGACGATCGAGACGATCTGCATCACCAACGAGTGCGGGCTCCCTCCGTGCGAGGAGGGCCCCGCCGAGACTCCGGTGTGCGATCGCGACTCGGGCATGTGCATTCCCGCGTGCATCGGCGATGCCTCCTGTCCGCAGGGCTCGCTGTGCACCACGTGGGGGGAGTGTTGGGTCGAATGAAGCGTTCAGCGATTCGGACCGGCTCGCATGGTGTCGTCGCGCGCGGCCTGCTCGCCGCGTGGGTCCTGGGGGGCTGCGGGGACGACCGGGTTCCGTCGGGCAGCGGCGGGACGGAAAGCACCGCGGCAACCGACGGCTCGGGCTCGACTGCCGCATCGACCCACGAGACGTCCTCCACCGGCACCACCGAGGCGGACAGCAGCACGGTGGCGGAAGAGGGAAGCAGCACCGGGATCCCGTCGCCGTGTGGCAACGGGGTGCTGGACCCCGGGGAGCAGTGTGACGACGGCAACACCAAGCCCGGCGACGGGTGCAACGAGCACTGTGAGGTGACCACACAGACGGCCGTGCGCGTGGAGACGGGCGGGCGCTGCACGTGTGCGATCCTGTCCGA
>CAZYSW010000796.1:0-2397 GCA_964650105.1 uncultured Nannocystaceae bacterium | reverse complement strand
GACTACTGCGGGTGTCTTTGTGGGGATGGCGTTTTCCATTCGCATCTCGCAAAGTGCGCCACGCCAGATCATCTTTCGGGCGTCTACTTTGACTGCTACGGGAGGACGCTCATCCCGGACGCGACCACGCCCGACCTTCCGCGCGATCAGGCGCAGCGGGACGAGTGTGGCCGCCGCATGCGCGACAAGGCTCGCCGCGGCGACACGATCCCGAAGAACCCGCTACGGTTCCCGTGGGAGCGGGTGCTCTGATGCGGCGAGAGGAGATTATTCATGCGCTAGGTGCCGAATGGCGGCATCCGGTCGCGCCGGAGCTCTACGACCCGCGCATGTACCAGCGCGTCGAGCTGCTGCGCGGCAAGATCAGCATCATCGACGAATGGCTGCCTGAGTACCGGTCAGGCGGTGCGACGGTGCTCGACTTCTCGTGCGGGACTGGCGCCCTGCTCGAGGTGATGCGCTATTACGGGAACGAGATCCTCGGGGCTGACATTCAGTACTTCGAGTTCTTAGAGTCGCAGGGGCTCCCGTATCAGTACGTCAACGGCAGGTTTCTGCCTTACCCGTTCAGTGATCGTTCATGGGATTTGTTGACGTGCATTGGCTCG
Source organism: uncultured Nannocystaceae bacterium (assembly GCA_964650105.1). GTDB lineage: Bacteria > Myxococcota_A > Polyangia > Nannocystales > Nannocystaceae > CAZYSW01. The sequence goes on along the minus strand of CAZYSW010000796.1, from coordinate 1,789 downwards.
ATCTCGATGTATCACCAGCCGTGGCGCGATGTCGTGACGGAGTTCTGCCGGATTGCGCGCAAGCACGTCTTCCTGGTCGTGAATGTCGGGGAGGAGTTTGAGCGACGCAAGCACGAGCTTATCGGATGGGCGCCGGATGGCTGGCGTCTAGACGTGCATCGGCGAAGTGCGTTCAGGTGGGCGAGGCTTGGAAATTGAAACCGCAGGGCTGACGTACCTCGGAGAGGGCAAGCACCGCCGGACGTACGTCCATCCTGACGACGAGACCTTGGTGATCAAGGTCATCAAGACCGACCGCTCTAAGAATCTGGACGAGTTCCGCAACTGTCGGTTGATCAATCGCTCCGGGATGGGGCACTGGATCGCCCAGGCGATAGAACTGCTCGACGGCGGGAACGTGCTCGTGATGGAGAGGGTCGTCCCATTGACGCGCCCTCCGGATGAGATCCCGAAATTCTTCCGGGACACTCGCGTGAGCAATTGGGGGCTCCTCAATGGCCGCCCGGTGTGCCACGACTACACGGACATACACGAGATCTCGCAGGACATGATGACGCCTGTATGGAAGCCCTGATCTCGCAACTTCCGATACACGAACCGGTGTCGAAGGCCCGATACGTTCGGGTGGGCGATGCCTACGTCTGCGCGCCGGCGAAGAATGGATCGACGAGCCTGCGCTGCAGCATGTTCCCAGAACTCGCGAATTTCCGCGGGAGCATCACGGCCGAGTTTCAACGGCTGTGTGAGCAGACGGGCGTCGGACCCGTGACCGCAGAAGAAGCGGTCGCAACAGGACTGCCTGTGTACCTGGCTGTCCGGCACCCGGTCGAACGATTTCGGAGTTTCTGGCAGGACATGCAACGCGCGGCTGGCCGCCTCGCGGCACTCAGTTGGGTTTCAGTGGAGACGCTGCTCAGGGTGATCGCGGCGCGACCGTTCGGCGATCCGCATTGGGTTCCGCAAACGTGGTACTGGCATCCGGGCGTCGATCCTGTGCCGTACACGGAGCTCCTGCAGCGCGTGGGGAAGATTCCGCTGCACATGAATACGAGTCGAGCGCAGAGCGTCGAGATGCCCGTCGAGCAGATCATTGCGCTTTACCCCCAGGATCTATCGCTCTGGGAGGCAGCGAATGGGTAAGGCGATCGTCACGTACTGCTGGCCCGGCAATCGTGACTATGCCCCGTGGCAGGTGAACGTCCTCGCCCGGCTTTGCGAGATCCACGCGCCGGAGCATCGGTTCATTTGCGTGACCGACGGCTTCAATAAGTCGGAGTTCTCTGCGCGCATAACTGTGGTCGAGACCCCAAGGCACGTTATCGACGTGTCTCTGCGCGAGAGCCCTGAGGGCGGAGGCTTCCCGAGCTCGTACCGACGGCTGTGGACGTTCTCGGACGAGTTCGCCGATATCGTCGGGCGCGGCACGCTGACGATGCTGCTCGACGTCGACTGCATCCCGTGCGGCCATATGGCGCCGCTGTTCGAGCGTCCCGAGAACTTCGTTGGCTGGCGGCCGGCGTCGCGTTGGGGCGAGCCTGATCGGTTAGCCGGGGGGACGTGGCTGCATCGCCTCGGGACGCTCCCGCACGTCTGGGATTACTTCTATCGGGACCCGTATTCGGCCGTGCTACTCGCGCGGAGTGCGGGCTACCGTGGATCCGATCAGGCGCTTCTCTCTCATCTGCTCGCGAAAAGCGTGGCGGTGTGGGAGGAGCCGCACGGGATCTACCAGTCTCAGAACTACACCGTTCTCCGCAGGAACGACCGGCCCTCGAAGTATCGGTCGTTC
>CAZYSW010000795.1:788-2399 GCA_964650105.1 uncultured Nannocystaceae bacterium | reverse complement strand
GGGGCACGCCGAGGCCGTCGCGCCTCTGGGTACCGCGCTGACGCCCGAGCAGGCCCGTTTGCTCGCTCGATTCGCGGAACAGGTCGTGATGTGCTTCGATGGCGACGCCGCGGGCAAAAAGGCCGCCTGGGCCGCGTTGCCCCTGCTGCTGGAAGCGGATCTCGACGTGCGGATGGTGCTTTTGCCCTCTGGAGAAGACCCCGACAGCATCGGGCGCGAGCGCTTGGGGGCCCTGCTGGCGCATCCCAAGCCCGCGCTCGAGGAAATGATGGTGCGCATCGCTGCAAGAGCCGGTGAAGCGGCGCACGCGCGAGCCAGCGGCTTCGATCGCGTGGTCCCCCTCATCGCCAAGGTTCCCCGCGAAACGGCCCGCGCACTTTACGCAGACCGAGCCGCCGAGTTGTTCGGGTTCCCCTCGGGCCGCGTACGAGCCGCCCTTCGCGCAGCCCTGGCATCGGCCCCCGAGCGCCCGTCGCGACGCGCAGAGGCAGAAAACTCTCGTCGTTTTCACTCGATTTCCGGTCCACCTGTGCCACCATCCGCGCCCGTGCCCTCCCTGCCGTCCCTGCCGGCCGAACAGGCACAGCTGGCCATGCTGCTCGTCGACCTCCCCCACCTGGCCAGCCTCGCCGAACGCAGCGGGGTGCGGGCGTGCGTCACCGATCCTCGTCTGGCCCCCATCGTGGCCGCAGTCCTCGACGGTGCACAACACGGGCGGGAGGCGACCATGCCCGAGCTCTTGGACCTCGTCGACCCCCGGTACCAGGCCGAGGTCCACGACGCGGTGTTCCGAGGATCGTTTCGCGGGGACGGGTCGTCGACCGTCGACCCCCAGGCCATCCTCCACGGTTTGCTGCACCGCTGCCGGGAGCGTGCCCTCGAGCAGCGGATCAGGGAGCTCGATGTCCGCATCCGCCAGGCCAAGGACGCCGGATATCCGGACGAGGCGGTCGCGTTGGCCCAGCAGCGCCTCGAGCTCCGTCGTCGTCAAGCAGCGCTGCGCCAGCCCGAACTCTCCGGTGACGCCCCCACCGACAACCCTTCGGCCCGAAACTAGGTTGAGGCTCCGATGAACCGCAAGTCGTCTCCGCGCAATGTCGATCACGAGAAGCTCAAGAAGCAGCTCATCGCCTTCGGCAAGAAGAAAGGGCACATCACCTACGACGACCTGCAGCAGCTCCTCCCCCCCGACCTCATCGATCCGGCCGAGATCGACAAGTGGGAGCAGATGCTCGTGAACGAGGGCGTTCAGGTCATCACCGTGCAAGAGGCCAAGAACGCGGCGACCAATCCCAACAAGGCTGCCCCCAAGGTCGCGACCCGCAAGGTGATGCCCAAGCGCTACGAGCGGGACGACGACGACGACGAGCAAGCGCGGACCAACGACCCCGTGCGCATGTACCTGCGCAAGATGGGCTCGGTCTCGCTGCTCACGCGCGAGGGCGAGGTCGAGATCGCCAAGCGCATCGAGGACGGCGAGCGCTCGATGCTGCAGGCCGTGCTCAACTCGACGGTGGCCGTCGAGGAGCTGATCGCGATCGGCGAGCGGCTCCGCAACGGCAAGATCCGCGTCAAGGACGTGGTCAAGGACATCGACGAGGACGAGGCCGA
>CAZYSW010000795.1:0-778 GCA_964650105.1 uncultured Nannocystaceae bacterium | reverse complement strand
GGTGGCCATTCCCTACATCTTCGAGATGTACGAGCGAATCAAGCGAGGGCAGCTCCGCATCAAGGACGTCATCCAGATCTCGAACCCGGCCGACAACGGTCCCCCCGGAACGGCCAACGACGCGGTGCCGATCAATCAAGAAGCGGCGATGGAGAACCTCCAAAAGCAGCTCGAGAAGATCCGCCGGCACCAAAAGGAGATCGAGAAGGTCCGCGAGGCCCTGGCGCAGACCGGCGACAAGAAGCCGAGCGAACAGAAGCGGGCCAAGCTCCTGGCCCAGGTCGAGGACCATCGTCGCTCCTGCGTCGAGGCCATCTACGACATGAATCTGGCCCGCAAGCCCGTCGACGGCATCGTCGAGGAGCTCACGCAGCTCGTGGACCGCGTGACCCGAGCCGAGCGCGACCTCGTCGAGTGCGAGCGGCGAGCCGGCATGGACCTCAAGGAGCTGCGAAGCCTGTTCAAGGACGTACGCCTGTCGGAGGAGGAAGAGTTCAAGCTCTGTCGCCGCCTGGGCCTGCATCCCTCGGAGCTGCACGAGATCGAGGCGCGGATGCGGCTGGCGACCAAGCGGATCCGTCAGGTCGAGCAAGAGACCACCACGCGAGCCCGCGATCTGCAGGAGCTCCACAAGGCGCTGATGGCCGCCCGACGCCAGGCCGAGAAGGCCAAGGCCGAGCTGGTCGAGGCCAACCTCCGCCTGGTGGTCTCGATCGCCAAGCGGTACACCCACCGCGGTCTGCATTTCCTCTACCTCATCCAGGAGGGGAACATCGGG
>CAZYSW010000794.1:0-2400 GCA_964650105.1 uncultured Nannocystaceae bacterium | reverse complement strand
CAACGAGGCGCGCCCCCCGGGGCTCGAGTGGCATTGCATAAAGCCTCCCCTGCAATGACCGTATGAGGCGGCTGCGCCCTGTCTCGACGGGCTTTTCTCAGCCACGGCCCGCTGACACCCAACATGCCACGTGGCATTCCCGAGCTATGGCCCCTCCGCACCCCTCGCTGCCCCGCGGGCCAGGTAATGTTCCCGCAGGCGTCTCTTGTTCAGCTTCCCCGTGGCGGCGCGGCCGAGATCCGCAGTCGTCTCGATGTATCGCGGGATCTTCATGACCGAGAGGTGCTCGCGGAGCATCCGTGTAACCGAAGACATGAGCTCGCTCGGCGGCGGCGCGCCGATATCCGGCTGTATGACGGCTGCGATCGCCTCGCCGGTCAGCGCATCGGGGACCCCGAAAACCGCGCAATCCGCAACGTGCGGGTGGGTTATCAGAATGCTCTCGATCTCCGCCGGATAGACCTTCATGCCGCTGAGATTGATCATGTCGATCTTTCGATCACACAGGAACAGAAAACCCTCGTCATCGACGTACCCCATGTCTCCGACGGTGAAAAAGTCGCCGCGATAGCTGGCCCTCGTCTTCTCCGGATCGCCCAGGTACTCGAATCGATCGCCAGCGAAACGGGTCATGTAGATGGTGCCTATTTCTCCAGGCGGAAGCTCGTTTCCGTCCTCGTCGACTATCATGAGCCGTGAGCCCGGAATCGGCCTGCCGACGGTTCCCGGCCGCGACAGCCATTCCTCCGAGCCCACGATCGTCCCGCTGCCCTCCGTGGCTCCGTAAACTTCCCAAAGGATGGGCCCCCACCACTCGATCATTCGTCGCTTTACATCGACGGGACAGGGGGCTCCCACATGCACGACGCGCCTCAGGCTCGAGATCGAATACTTCGCACCGCCAGAGTCTCTCAGCCTCAGTAGGCGGCCAAACATCGAAGGCACGATGTACGCGTACGTCACCTCGTACCTTTCTATCAGCTGCAGCACCGTCTCGGGCGACATCCGATCCATGAGCACTGTCGAGTGCCCCATGTGCAACGCGACTGCGGCGGCGTCGAGCGGTGCTCCGTGGTACAGCATCGACACGCACAAGAACACATGCTCCTCGGGAAGCATTCCGACCGCGGTTCGGGTGCTGATCGAGAGGTCGAGCATTCTCTCCGCATCGGCAAGGGGAAGGAGCACGCCCTTCGGCTTTCCGGTCGTCGCGGACGTGTATCCGAGCACGCGGCCTTGCAGAGGATCTCGCAGCGCGGCCCCTTCATGATCGCGAGCGAAGTCGGTGAGGCTCGTGAAGTCATCGATGCTGCCGAAGCAAATGCGGATGGGGGGTTTCGAGCCCATGCGCGAAAGCACCGAATTGATTGCGGACGCGAAGCGTTCGTGGGCCACCAGCACGCGCGCCCTGCTATCCTCGAGGATGTACTGGATCTCCGGCTGCGCGAGATGCCAGTTGACCGGCACGACGTACATACCGATCTGCGTAGCCGCGAGATATGCGACCAGATACTCCGCACAGTTCGGCGCGACAATCGCCATCACGTCGCCCGAGACTACACCCTGCGCGCGCAGGGCACGCGACATTCGGTTTGCGGCGGCCGCAACCCGTCCCCTCGGCCACCGCTGGCCGGAAGGATCGACGACGGCCAGTGCGTCTGGATTCTGCTGTGCAAAGTGACCGAAGCGGTTGATCTCCACCTGCTGCTCCTCACCGTCGCGTTCCGACTGCGGCACGGTACCCCGCGTGCGCAGCCGCTGAAACTCGAAGACGCCCGCGGCGGCAGTCAGACCAACATCCGCCCGACACCGCACCGAAGCCCTGGCCATCTGCCGCACCTCGACGTCTCATCGCGGATGTGCGCCTCACTCGGCACCTGATCGTCGCAGGGATCACTGCGGAAAGTGGCAGGCGACGAGATGGCCGGGCGCGACCTCCGTCAACGTCGGCTCTTCCGTCGAGCACCTGCCGCGGGCATAGAGGCAGCGGGATCGGAAGCGGCAGCCGGTCGAGGGATACGGTCGTTGGGCTTCACGCTCCACCGCGTCGCTCGGCGGTGCCGCGACGCTGCGAACGTAAGCCAACACGGCTCGCGTATAAGGATGACAGGCCCTACGGAAGAGGGCGGAGGTGGAGCCGATCTCGCAAAGTTGCCCGCAATAGAGAACCGCGACCCGGTCACTGATCTGCCTGACGACACGAAGGTCGTGAGAGATGAACAGATAGGAGAGTCCGAACTCGTGCTGGAGCATTTGTAAGAGGCTCAGTATGTGCGCCTGGGTCAACACGTCGAGCGACGACACTGCCTCGTCGCACAGCACGAGTGCGGGGCGTGACACGACGGCGCGCGCGATAGCGACCCGTTGACATTGACCGCCCGAAAGCTCGCCCGGCCGTCG
>CAZYSW010000793.1:0-2403 GCA_964650105.1 uncultured Nannocystaceae bacterium | reverse complement strand
CCAGCCGGTGGGCGGTCTACGTGGACGCCGAGACCGGGCGCCTGGTCGCACGCGTGCAGCTCTTGGCGTTGGGCACGGCGCAGTTCCGCTACGACGGCCCCGTCCGGGGGCCTCTGGGCACGCGGACGAACGCCCGGGTCCCCCGGGTGTGGCTCCACGACGGGGGCGAGACGCTCGAGACGGACGACCAGGGCAACGTGAGCTTCGCGGGCGCCAGCGCGCTGCTGGAGGCCACGGCGGTGGGCCCCCTCGCCCGGGTGTCCAGCCAGAACGGTCCCGATGCCGAGGCCTTCTTCGACGTGTTCGACGGCGGCACGCTCTCGTGGTCCGAACCCGCCGACGAGTTCGTCGACGCCCAGCTCAGCGCGTTCGTGCACACCATGCTCGCCAAGGCCTACGTCCGCAAGATCGCGCCCGGGCTCGGCTGGCTCGATCAACAGATCCCCGTCAACGTCAACATCGACGACCAGTGCAACGCGTTCTCGGACGGCAACAGCATCAACTTCTACGCGGCCAGCAACAACTGCGAGAACACGGCCCGGGTCGCCGACGTCGTCTACCACGAGTTCGGGCACTCGGTGCACAACCAATCCCTCATCGTGGGCGCCGGCTTCTTCGACGTCGCCCTCAGCGAGGGGATTTCCGACTACCTGGCAGCGACCATGACCGGCGATCCCGGGGTGGGCCGCGGGTTCTTCTACGACGACACGCCCATCCGCCACATCGACCCCCCCGGCTACGAGTACCGCTGGCCCGACGACCGCGGGGAGGTGCACGCCGAGGGCCTCATCATCGGCGGAGCGTTGTGGGACCTCCGCAAGCGCCTCATCGACGACCTCGGCACCACCGAGGGCATCGCCCACACCGATCTCATCTGGTACGAGTCGACGCGTCGGGCGGTCGACATCCCCTCGATGTACGTCGAGGCGCTCGTGGTGGACGACGACGACGGGAACCTCGCCAACGGCACCCCCAACGTGTGCGCGATCAATGATGCGTACGGTCCCCACGGGCTGTTTTCCGCCGGGGAGAACGCCGAGCGCGTGACCATCGAGCAACAACCGAACGGGACGCACGACGTGGCGCTCGAGTTGGCGATCCCCTCGTTCCCGGGGTGCCCGGTGGACGCGGACCCCACGCTGGAGTGGCGGCTGCGCTCGGCACCCGAGGTCACCGACCTCGTGCCGATGACGCCCACGAACGCCGGATACACGGCGACCATCCCGGCCCAACGAGCGGGGGAGGTCGTGCAGTACCGGGTCCGGGTGAACTACGGCGTGGGCACCGAACGCTCCTTGCCGGACAACCCCGTCGATCCCTGGTACGAGATCTTCGTCGGTGACGTGGTTGCGCTGTATTGCACCGGTTTCGACGACGATTCCGCCCAGCTCTGGGAATTCGACGGCCCGGGGAACGACTGGTCGATCGGCCCGCCGACCGCCGCCGGGGATGCGAACGATCCCCTCGACGACTACAGCGGCGACGGCATGGTCCTGTCCAACCTCGATGCCTATTCTCCGCTCGCGAACACGCGCGCGTCCTCTCCGGTGGTGAACACCGTAGGGTACGATCACGTGCGCCTCCAGTACCGGCGGTGGCTCACCGTCGAGGACGGCTTTTTCGACACGGCGATCATCTACGCCGATGGCGTCCCGGTCTGGGAGAACTACGCCACCGACCTGCCCGACGACGACCCCAAGGCCGGGGCCATCGCGCACTTCCACCACACCGATCGCGAGTGGCGATTCCACGACGTGGACCTGTCCGATTTCGTCGACGACGGGGCCGTCGCGGTCCAGTTCGAGATCCGCAGCGACGCCGGCCTGCAACTGGGCGGCTGGACGATCGACGATCTGTGCATCGTGGCCGTGGTCGACGACGGCCTGTGTGGCAACGGCGAGCTGGAGGCGGGCGAGCTGTGTGACGACGGGAACGACCTCGACGGAGACGGGTGCAGCAGCCGTTGCGAGCCCGAAGACTCCGAGCCAGGAGAAACCGGCGGCTCGGGCTCCGGCTCCGGCGGGAGCGACGGGGACGACGGCGACGACACCGACACGGACGGCGGCGTGGGCTCGGTCGACGGTCTGGCGGATCGTGGATGCGCCTGCGCCACGACCGGACCGGCGGGGATGCCCGTCTCGACGATCGGGTGGGGCGTGCTGCTCATCGCGCTGCGCCGACGCAAGCGGTCGGCCGCGCGGGCCTCGTCTCGGCGCGCGGCGTTCGAGCTCGCCGAGCGACGCGGCCTGTCGTGACCACGCCCGAAAGGCCGTCGATCCTCGGCTGGGTCCTCGTCACGCTCGCCACGGCGGTGCGCGTCGGTGCGCAGCTGCGGCGCGACCGCCGCACGCTGGCGATGATCTTCGTCGTCCCCCCAGTGCTCCTCGCGCTGATCAAGTGGCT
>CAZYSW010000792.1:0-2405 GCA_964650105.1 uncultured Nannocystaceae bacterium | reverse complement strand
GCGGCGGACTCCCGCTCCCGTCCGGAATGATGCGACCGCTGACCACGAACGTGTCGGCGCCAGCCTCGACGCTGCTCTCGGTATCGCAGTAGATCTTCGTGAACGGCTGCTCCCTGTCGGGTAGCCAACGCACGACCTCCGCCGTGTCGGCGACGACCACCCCCATGTAGGCGACCCGAAACACGAGATCGACCTGGCGCTCGCCGAACAGGCCCTCAATCTCGTCGAGCGTCATCCGCAGCTCGAAGAGCCCTTGCGCGTCCGTCACCGCTCGCGCCACCGCGTGGAGAATTTGGCCGTTGGCGTCGAAGGCATCGACGCGAGCCTCGGCCAGAGGTTGAAGCGAAACGCGGTCGAGCACGATGCCGCGCTGGCGAACGATGGTCGTCATGAGTCCCCCTCGATGGGCGGTGTGTTGTCTCTACCCGAGAACGACGAACCACCGCGGTTCGTTCCACGATCGTACGACGCCTTCGTGCTTCCCCCGCTCAAAGCTCGGCGAGCCTGAAGCAGGCAACACTGTTACCAAGGGCTACGGGGCGCCCCAAGTGACGATCTCGGGGCGCCATGATTTTGGTGGTCAGGTGTAGGACGGCGCGAGGCATCGTTTCGATGCCGACACGGCCCGACGCTCGTTGCAACACCGCGCGCGATCGCGTGCCTGATCAGGCACTCGCTTCGGGGCCGTCACGGCCACGGCACGTCCTGGACGCTGCCCGCCTCGGCGACGATGTCGAACTTGCGGTGGCCATACTTCGCGTGGCGGATCTCGATGGTGTGGGGACCGGGCTCGACGTAGAGCTCGTACGGCGCTGCGATGGGCGAGCGGCAGAAGGTCACGAAGGCGCCATCGACCACGAGCTCGGTGCGATGGTTACACTTGAGGCGCACTGCGCCCGCCCGTCGGGCCGCCTCCGTGCTCAGCTCGCGTAGCGCGGCTATCCGTGCCCGGTCTTCGGCGGTCGGCGCCTCGGGAAAGGGGAGGCCACCGCCTTCGAGCTGGAACGCGGCGTCTTCAGCGTATCGCGCGACTTCGGGGTACCGCCGAAGGTGAAAGCAAACCGAGGCGAGGTTCGCACTACACGCGGGCAGTCGCGCCGCATCGAGGCACGAGCGAAAGGCACGGTACGCGGCCTCGAGCTCACTCGCTTCACGGCGGCCACTCGCCTCCCAGCGCTCGAAGGCGCGCTTCCCTTCCTCCAGCTTGGCTTCTGCGGTGACCCTCGCGTCTTCTGCCTTCTCCGTTGCTCGGTCGTCGGGCTCACGTCGCTCGTGCGCTACCGCCTCCTGCCCCGGGGGCGTCGCTCCCTGGTCCAACGGCGGCGTGGCGCGTGGCGGCTGGCATCCTACGACGAGCGCCGCGAACACCGCGATGCGAGTGCCCCGAGGCCAGGATCGCCCGCACGGGATGGACTGGTCCTTCATCTCAGATGACGCCCTCGCGGTGCATGCGGTTTCCGGCTCGATCTCGATGGGGCCGGCCACGATTCTCGAGCGTGGCCGGACGAACCGGCGACCACGACTACCCACCTCCCACTCCATTGCTCCCCCTGCACCTCTCGTACTCTCCGTGTCGCCGCGCCTCGCTGGATTCTCTGCGCTCAGGGGCCCAGGTGGGCTCCCGCGACGTCGGGGCCTTCGCTCGTCGGGCGCGGCTGGCCGTCGATGTCCGTCGGTGGGTCGCCGGATTGCCACTGGGCGACGTCCGCGAACTGGTCTTTGCCCGCGGCGGTGAGGCGGAGGTTTCCGTTGTTCAGGTTCTCGAAGAGCGTTGCCTCCACGGTGAACTCGATGTTGTCGCCGCCGGGAAGCGTGTTGTCGCTGGCGCTAAACCCGACCATGGCCATTCCACAGTTCTCCAGGGTGGCGCCCCCGTTGCGGTTGAAGAGGACGCTGCTCCGCACCGTGAGCACATGACCGGACGAACAGCTGATGGCGGCCGAGGAGCCAAACACGCCGCCTACCGAGCTGAAGACTAGCTCGAGCGAGCCGTTGTTTAGCGTGATGGCGTGCTCGTCCGCTGCGCCGTTGCCCGCGATGATGCTGTTGCGGACGAGCAGCTCCGCCGTGGAGCCCGCGCTGATGCCGCCGCCGTTGTTGGAGGCGATTTCCACGCGGTCGAGGGCCACGAGGCCGTCCGCCTGGAGGGCGCGGCTGTTGTTGTTGCCGCGCAGGTCGATGCCCTCCAGGAGGAGGGTGGCGCCGCTGGCGATGGACAGAGTCGGAAAGCCGCCCTGTCCGGTGACGAGAGGGCGCCCACTGTGGCCGAGGATGGCGATGCTTTTCGCGCCGATGCCGACATTGTTCAGGGCGTAAGCCGCATCACCCGGGCGCGGCTCGACGAGCAGCACGGCTTCGTTTCCGGCTTCACCTATGGCGGTAGCAAGGTCGGTCTCGTTCGTCCC
>CAZYSW010000791.1:0-2413 GCA_964650105.1 uncultured Nannocystaceae bacterium | reverse complement strand
GTACATGCCATGGCCTTGGACCCCGGCGGGGCGGTGCATTCAGGACCCCGGGCGGGCCGCCCTGCGCTTCGAATGCACCGCTATTGTCTTCCACGACGTTAACCGCGTCGACCCCACCATAATCGCTCTTTCGAGGCTCGATCCCACGGCCTGCACGCCCGCTGTCTACGCTTCGCAGTGTTCCTCGCGGAAACCCCACGCAAGAGTCGCTTCCGGCTGGCGGTCCTCCACCTTATCCGGTCGGGACTCTCACCCGCGGGCTGCAATAAGAGGTTTCATTGGCTACATCAACACCTCCTCCTCAAGGCTTCTCCTGGCGCAACAACGTCTCGCGAATCAGCTGCAGACGCAGGAGGGAGGGCGCCGAAGGCGACCGACCGATGCGGCTGTCAGCTGGAAGCGCTTGTTGGCCAGCCTTCGGCTACGGCGCGAACATTTCCTGCAGGATGGAGAGAACCTTCTCGAAGGTGCGAGGAGGGAGCTTGCCCAGGCGGCGGACGAGGCGTGCGCGATCGACCGTGCGAAGTTGATCGAGGACCACGTATCCTTGAGTGCCTTCGAACTTACAGTGAACGCGAAAGGGATAAGCCTGCCCAGATGAAGTCATCGGTGCGACGATGACCGTCTTGAGGTGGCGATTGAGTTCATCTGGGGAGACAACCAGACACGGTCGTGTCTTCTTGATCTCGGAACCCTGAGTCGGATCGAGCGAGACAAGATGAACCTCGCCCCTTCGCGGTCCAGCGGTTCTTACCATCGCCACTCGGTTTCGTCGAAGCGAGTGGGAGTCTCCGGATCCAACAATCCGTCGGAAGCGGCGGCTGCCGCCTCGGCCCAGCCGGCGCGAGGCTCGCGAAGAGGAGCAATGACAATCGCTCCCTCGTGAACCTTGAGCTCGACCTCATCACCGAGACCGACCTCCTCGATCAGCGGCTTCGGGATTCGTACGCCGCGGGAATTTCCCATGCTCACGAGACGGGTCTTCATGGTAAGTACATTGTACCTACCATCCGGCGGCCGTCAAGCCGCGATGTCTCGCCGCTCGGGGTCTGGCCAACGTCTTGGTGCTCAGCAGCGAGGGCCGACCGACGAAGGAGGGAGGACCTCGTCTGCCTGCAGCACCGTGTTGGGCACGCGCGTTTTCGTGTCGAACATGGTTCAGTCCCACCAGTTGAATATCACGTCACCAAGGCGATTGGGCAGCCAGTACTCGAATTGCTCGCGCTCGACTGGAGCCAAGGCGGCGAGATCACTTGGGTGAACTCGGCGTTCGGCTTCAGCCTTCCGAAGGACTTCGCAGCGGCCGCCCGCCTCGAACACCGCCGAGAGCGGCGCGGCCTCGGTGATGCGCGGCGCGATGATCGGCACCGGCGCCTACTTCATCAGCCGGTTCCACTGGCTTCTGTATGTGCTGGGCGCGTTCCTCATCGTCACTGGCGTCCGCATGTTCACCCAGAGCGAAGACCAACTCGACCTGAGCGACAACCGCGTGTTGCGCGCAGTTCGGCGGCTGGTGCCGGTGAGCGACGCCTACGACGGCCGGCGATTCTTCACGAGGGAGGCCACCGCGGACGGCCGCGCACGGTGGGTGGCGACGCCCCTGTTCGTGGTCGTGGTTTTGGTCGAGACGACGGACGTGGTCTTTGCGGTCGACTCGATCCCCGCTGTGTTCTCTGTCACGCAGGATCCGCTCATCGTTTACACCTCGAACATCTTCGCCATCCTCGGGCTGCGCGCCATGTACTTCCTGCTCGCGCACGTCGTCGAGAAGCTACACTACCTCAAGCTTGGCTTGAGCGTGGTTCTGATCTTCATCGGCGCCAAGATGCTCGTCGTGGATCTCTACGCAATCCCAGCCGCCTGGTCGCTCGGCATCGTTGGCCTCGTCCTTGCGTCCGCGATCGTGGCGTCGGTGGTGTGGCCCGCGAAGTCCTCGGCGGCGCCCGTCCGTGGGCCCGACTGACTCGTCCCGGGCGAATGGCGGCGGCGACGCTTCGCCGGAACCGCTTGACTATCCGATGGTTCGTGAGTAGTCACTTTTCCATGGCGCGCCCACGCCTCATCGACGACGAAGAGCTGCTCGTGTCGCTCCGTGAGTCCTTCTTGAAGCTCGGGCCTGCAGCCTCGACGCAGGAGCTCGCAGCGCGGGCCGGGGTCAGCGAGGGAACGCTGTTCAAACGCTTCGAGAGCAAGCACCGGATGTTCGCGCTGGCCATGCGGCTCCCCCCGCTCGAAGGCCCTTGGATCGACGAGATGCTCGATCGCGCCGGCACTGGCTCCCTCGGCGACCACCTGCGCGACGTGGCCATCGGCCTCGTCAGCCACCTCGAAGCGCTCTTTCCCCGCCTGATGTGCGCCCTGGGCCGTCCGCTCGCGCCCGAGGATATCCGCCTCATCATGGGCGAAGACGAGG
>CAZYSW010000790.1:0-2414 GCA_964650105.1 uncultured Nannocystaceae bacterium | reverse complement strand
CTCCTACCCGCGCATCGGTCTGACCGAGGAGTACTTCACCCTCCCGACCAAGACCAAGAAGGGTGGGATCATCGAGCTGACCCGCGAGGCAATTCGGTTCGACCAGACCAACATGCTGGTGGATCAGGCCCGCAAGATCGGCGGAGCGCTCGGCGCGGCCCAGGAGAACGCGATCATCGACGTGATCACGGGCTGGGTGAACAACTACATCCGCAACGGCACCGCGACGAACTCCTACCTCACGGCCGGCGCCTACGTCAATAACCAGTCCTCCCTGCCGCTCAACGACTGGACCGACATCGATGCGGCGCTTCAGCTCTTCGGCGACATCCTCGACCCGAACACCGGCGAGCCGCTCGCGGGTTCGATGAACCCCAAGCACTTGATCGTCATGCCCTTCAAGAGGATGATCGCGGAGCGCATCCTCGCCGCCACCGAGACGCGCCATTCGGAGAACGCCGTGGCTGGCACGCGCAGCGAGGAGTTCATCGCCCACAACCCCGTGTCGGGCCTCGGTCTCAAGCTGCTCACGAGCCAGCGCCTCTACCGGCGCATTCTCGACACCATCGAGTCGGTCGCGGCGAACGCGCGCGAGGGCTGGTTCCTCGGCTCGCTGGACGAGTTCATGGCGTGGTACGAGGTCTGGCCGCTCGAGGTGCTCCAGCAGGGTAGGGAGAGCCACGACGGCTTCGACCGCGACATCGAGATGAAGTTCAAGACGAGCTACTACGGGGCCCCCGCCGTGCGTGAGCCCCGCAAGATGCTTCGCCTCGAGAACACGGCCTGGTAGGCCAAGGAGAACCCCCGATGGCTAAGAACGCTCAAAGCGTCGCGCCCGTCGCTTCGGCGAAGCCGAAGAAGTTCCTCGTTGTCCTCAAGGGGACCCCGATCATGGGGTTCGTGGACGCCAAGGGCCGGCAGTACGACAAGAGGCCGATCGAGCCTCACTTCCGTCGGCCGGCGAAGGATGTGGACAGCGAGGTTCCCGACGCCTGGTTCACTCGAGACGAGTTGCTCGAGCTACATGGGCTGAAGGAAGTTCCCGCGGAGTTCCGCAAGCGCAATCGCGTCCGCATGGACCTGACCGGCGCTCTCTTCGAGGGCTTCGTCTTCGAAGCCGGTTCGACCTACGAGGCACGCGACCTCTTTCAGAAGAAGTTCGGCATCAACGACGCCGACAACAAGAACTGGAAGATCGAGGAGACCAGCGAGCCGATCGGCTTCTACAAGCCCAGGAAGGCGCGCGGCTTCCTCCAAGCGGTCTGAGAGGTGAGTTATGGCAGCAGCCGAAGACTTCGATACCGCGATGTCGGCTGTTGCCACCGCTCTCGGCACTAACGACTTCAGCGAGGCGAAGAAGCAGCTCCGCGTGGCGATGGCGCATGCTGCGCGTCTCCCCGTGTCTGCCGCGGCGGGTTCGATTTCCGCGCAGCAGCGCGCTCTCCAGGACATCGCAGCACTCGAGGCCCTAATCTCCAAAGCGGAGGCACGGGCTAATAAGGCTACTGTCTACTCGAGGTGGGTGCTCTGATGAACCGCGAGCCCGTCCCGTTTCTCCCCGTGCTCCTGATTGGCCTCTGCGCCGTGCTGCTGCCGGCGTCGGTCGCGGTCCTGTTCGACCACCCGCCGGCGCACGCGCAGTCGCGCCCGCCGACGCTGCTCTACAAGAGCGACGGGTTCGAAGCCGAGACGGCGAACAACAACATTCTCGCGAAGAGCCTCAAGATCGACCGCGAGGGCGCGCTGCGGATCGGCGTCGCATTCAAGGCCTCGGGGGTGTTCACGCTGTTCGTTAACGGCGATCCGATCGTCATGAACAGCGGCAACGCGCTGGCGGCTGGCGGCGGCCACACGTTCACGTGGCCAGTCTCTCCTGGCGATGAGGTCAACGCCCAGACGGACACCAGCGGCGACGTGTGGCTCAAGATCCAGGCGAGCTGGGGGGACGGCCTGTGAGCCGCCCCCCTCGCCGCGCTCCTGCTCGCGCTCACGCTGAGAGGCACGGCATGACGCTCTCTACCCAGATCCGCCTCGGGGTGTTCTCGCTCCTGCTGGCCCTCGCCGCGGCGCTCCCCGGCGCTGCAGGAGGGTTCGGTCCGGCGCAGGGTAGCGGAGGCGGTGGAGGCGGGGGCGGCCAGACCACGGGCGAGGCCAAGCACGAATACGTCAACGTCGGCACGACGACCAAGGCGACTCAGGTCGGAGAGTTCTTCGCCGGCCTCGACGGTGGGCTCCAGTTCGGGCTCAACGCCGGCAACAACGCCGTCGAGCTCTACGACGCCGACGGTGGCCTCGCGGTGGAGTTCAGGAGCGGACCTCATCCAGAGGAGGAGGGGTTTCTATTCAATCAGATCGGGGCGTTCCAGTCGAACCTCGGCGGCTATCCCGGCATCATCATGGGATTCTGGGAGGAC
>CAZYSW010000789.1:0-2414 GCA_964650105.1 uncultured Nannocystaceae bacterium | reverse complement strand
GATGACGATCCACGTGACGGGATCGAGAATGCCCATAATGGAGAGGGAGATCATTGGTCCTCCTCGCTCTTCAGGTGTGCCGCGCTCCTGAACAGGCGCTCCTGGGCGTGTAGTAGGAGACCTTTGGCGGCGAAGTACCCGCCGAAGTAGTTCTGGTTTGAGTGCTGCAGACTCCCATCATCGACCATGACCGCCAGGACGGCCGTCGTGATCCCCTTAGCCTTCAAGTCTTCCAGAGTCTGCGCGATGATCTGGTCGAACTCATCGCTCGTGAGCGCGTTCTCTCCGATCAAGTTGTCATCCTTCATGCGTCGCTCCTCAGAACCCATCGCTGACAGGGTTGGTGATCGGGACGAAGGGGTAGCCGCCGAACTTGGCGATGTTCGCGAACTTGTCGCGGCAGGTGGCGCGCTTCTTGTCGCAGCCCGCGTAGACGGCGAAGACCGTCGTGTTTGCCTGATACAGGCGGTTGTAGAGCCATACCTTCGGCCCCTCGTGCTTCACGATGAGCGCCCGCTCGAATCCCGCTTCGAGGTAGCCGAGCGTCCAGTAGCCGTCCGGCTGGGTTGCGAGGGCCGAGTGCGTGACCTCGAGGCCGTTTGCGGCGATGCTCGCCTCGCTTGTTGGGATGATGACCTGGTGGAGCGAGCGAACGACGCCGCAGGCCTCGCCATAGAGCTCGTAAGGGCACTCGGGGCTTTGCCAATGGCCTGGCGCCTCCCCCTTCGCCACTTGCGACAGGGAGGCGAGCGAGACCTTCATCCGCCTCTCGGCCTTGTGTGCCTCAACGCCAGTGACGCGGCCGCGAAAGAGAAGCGTTCCTGTGGCGCTCAACACGTCCACGTTCACGGTCACTCCCGAGGAGCCATTGCGGAAGTAGCTCCAGGGCTCGTGATCCCAGACAGTCTCGAGCTCGAAGCGCTCGTCGCCAAAGTCACGCGAGAAACGGCCGCGTTTGATGACCTTCCCGACGTACGTCTGCGAGGCGACGACGAGTTGGCGCGCACGGCCGGAGTGGAAGCGCCAGACGGTCGGACCAGCGGTCACGCGATAGAGGTTCACCAGCGAGGACATGTCAGGGCGTCTCCCTCTGGACTTCGACCATCGCGAGCCGGGCCTCGGTCACGTCGGGACCTAAGCTGCTCTGCTGGATCTCGAGGTAGTCGGAGGCGAACCGCACCAGCATCAGTCGCCGGAGCCGGTCGCCCGCAACGAGGGCCGACGCGATGACCGGTTCGATGGTGAAGGCCACGTTGGCGCGCGCGTCGGCCTCGGTCGCGGTGAGGATCTTCCACCTCTCCCCCGTGCGCGTGCTGACGACGTGGCGTGTGACGTCAAGCAGACCGAAGACCTCTGCACGGTTGAGCACCTTGAAAGAGCTGGCACCGATGGACGCCGGTTCAGCGATCTCATAGTCGTCGACCTGCGAGGCGATCCAGAACGGCAGAGCCATCCCCTGCCGGCCGTCAAAGAAGGCCCGCAGGGCCGCCCGCTCGGCCAGAGAGCGCTGAAGGACACGGATGCCGAAGACTTCCTCTGCAACGGCCAGGGAGACATTTGTGCGGAGCTGGGAGACGTCGCCCACGAGCTCGGAGCGCGGGTCGAGGCCATGAGACCACGCATCGAGAGTCGTGAAGGAGAAGACAGGGAGGCCGAGGTAGGTCATGGTCAGAGTTCCTCAAAGACAACGACGAGATCGCCCAGCCTCGTGCTGCGGTCAGTCCAGTTCGCTCCCTCGGGAAACGTGCAGAGGATGGCGGGGATACAAAAGTCGCCCTCGGCAAAGGCCCCGTTGTCCACGGGCTCCGTCACCGTGATGCTCGACGAGGTCTTCGCCGCGATCTGGCGGATGGTCGCGAAGGGGTTGTTCCGATTGCGCCGAATGAGCGCCACGAATCCATCGACGGCGAACTCCCGGTCGGTCGTCTCCACGGAGAGCACGTCGGTACCGTCGGTCGCGGCGTCCAGCTCCGAAGCGGAGAACCATAGCGGCACGAGGAACGAGTAGCTGGAGCCGAAGCGCAGGAGGTTCTCGGCCAAGGCTCGCTCCTCCCATCGATGCGCGCGAACAGGGAATCGAACGACGCGCGGCGGCGTGGCATTGGTGAGCGTCGCGCGCTGCTCGGAGCCGTTGTCGGATCGGAAGACGCTCGTGTGCCATTCGCGTCCCTCGGCGTAGCCCATCTCCTTCGGGCGGAGCGGGAAGACGACGCCACGGAAGCCCGTGATGGTCTGGGCAACGGAGCCGACGCCGAAGAGGAACTCGAAGCGCGCATCGATGGACGCAGGGCCCTCGCGCAGGATCTGGTAGGTGTGAGTGTTGTCCTGGCGAGCCGGGATTTCGTCGGAAACCTCGAGGCCGGTGAGCACAATCCCATCGTCGTTGATCTTGTTGATCGTCATGACCGTGGCGA
>CAZYSW010000788.1:0-2421 GCA_964650105.1 uncultured Nannocystaceae bacterium | reverse complement strand
CACCGCGCGTCGGCCGGCACGCGCCGGTCGGGTGCTCCTGGCACACGACCCCACCGAGCTCGGCGCGGCGCCGCCTCCCGAGATCGTCGAGCTCGAGGCGGTCGACGGCGAAGGGATGCGCTGGGAAGGCCGGTTCACGGCTCGCGGACCGGGGAGCTGGACGCTCGTGCTGCTCGACGACGAGGACGACGCGATCGAGGACGCGTCCCGCCGCTCGGCCGCGCTTCCGCTGCAGCTCGAGCCCGATCGCGCGCCCGAGGTCGAGCTTATGCCGCTGCCCCGTGGACAGCGCGAGGTGAGCGACACCGACCAGGTCGACGTGCGCTTCGTGGCGCGCGACGACTTCGGTCTGGTCTCGGCCGAGCTCGTCTACCAGCTCCCCGACGGGACGACGCACCGCATCCCCACCACGCCGTCGTCCGACCAGCCCCGCACCTGGCGGGAGCGGATGACGTGGGACATCCGTCAGATCCCGGTCAAGGAGCGCAGCGAGGTGCTGTACTGGATCGAGGTTCGAGACAACGATCCGGGCCTGGGCCTCGAACCGCTCCCCGATCCACCCGGCAAGCGGACGCGCTCGGCCACCATGCGGCTGGTCGTCGAGGACGACGAGACCGAGCACGCCCAAAACATCGCGAAGCTGGCCGAGATCCGGGACGCGGCCGTCGACCTTCTGGCCGTGCGAATGACCACGCGGGCGTTTCAAGCCAGCGACGGCTCGGCCGGATCCCCGCCGGTGGCCGTGCGCGCCGCCGAGGCGCGAGACATCCTGTCGCGGTCGGGCAACCTGCTGGCGATGATGGCGGCGACCATCGATGCGCTTTCGGTGGACACGATGGCGCGCGAGCGCGACGTGGCCACGTTGACGGAGATCCACCGCCGGCTGGTGGCCCTGTACCGCAAGGAGCTCGAGCTCCACGAGGCCGTGCCCCCCGGGACCGAGCGCCTCGAGCCCGACCGCGCCGCGTCCGTGCTGGGGGGCATGCGACGGCACAACGCCGCCCAGATCGCGCAGCTCGAGGACGAGATCATTCGCCTGGACGATTTGGTCGACGGTCAGATCATCGAGCGACTCGAGGCCCTGGTCGCGCGCCTGGAGACGACGCAGCGCAAGATCGTGGAGCTGCTCGAGCAGCTCAAGGCGGGCGACACGTCGGTGCGGCCCCTCATCGATCAGCTCGAGCAGCGGCGGCGCGAGGATCTGCGCCGCATCGCCGAGGCGCGGGCCATGCTGCGGCGCGAGGTCGACGAGGAGTTCATGAACCTCGACGCGTTCGCGATCCTGCAGGACATGGCGCGACTCGAGCAGCTCTCGGAGATGCTGCGCCGGAACGAGGTGGACCGCGCGCTCGAGCAGGCCCGCAATCACCTCGGCCAGATGGAACGGCTGCGCGATCAGGTGCAGCAGCGGCTCGGGGAGACCGGCGAGTCGCCGGCGCTCTCCGAGGAGGATCGGCAAAGGATGCAGCTCATGCGCGAGCTCAGCCTCCTGCAGGACGAGCAGAACACCCTGCGGGCGCAGACCCGGACCCTGCACGAGCGGTGGCGCGAGTCGGTGAAGGACCAGATCGCCTCCGAGGAGACGCGCCGCAAGGTGATGCGCACCGCTCAGCAGCTTCGCGAGGCGCTCGACGAGGTCAACGACGCCCGACTGGGGCGCGAGGGAAGACGCGGCCTCGAGGACGCGCTCGAGGCCCTCGAACGGCTCGAGCAACTCGGTGAGCGCGAGGACGCCGGTCAGCTCGATCTGACGGAGGCGGCCGAGCGCGTGGCGTCGGGTCTGGCGGCTGCGGAGGCGGGCGCCGATGCCAAGGAGGCCGAGGGCAAGGCGGTGGGCAACGCCCGCCGTCGCGCCGACGCCCTGCTGGGAGAGCTCGCGGGGGGGCTCCCCACCCCGCCGTCGGTCTTTTCGGACGACGAACGCGAGCAAGTGGACGCGCTCAGGCGCCGTCAACGAGGGCTCGAGGAGCGCACCGCCAAGCTGGGCAACGATCCGATGGCCGAGTTGTTGCCACCGGCGGGCATGCGTGCGCTCGAGCGCGCGCGCCGGGAGATGGATCGCGGCGTCCGGCGGCTGCAGGACGTACAGCCCGGGGACACGCTGCCGCGGCAGCAAGGCGCGTGGCAGGCCCTCCAGGAGGCGATCGACAGCCTGCGCCAGGGGTCGCCGCCGCCCCCGGCCGGAGCGACCAGTGGCGAGGCGTCGACCGAAGCGGAGCGCGATCGTTCGTTGCGCGACGCCTTGATGGATGCGATGCGGGAGGACGCGCCCGATGGATTCGGCGAGTCGGTGAAGCGGTACTACCAGGAGCTTCTGCGATGAGACGGGCGCGCTGGATGGCGACGGTGGTGCTGGTCGGGCTGCTGGGGGTCGGAGGGCCCGCGCGCGCGCGCGGCCTCGACGACGTGGACGCGGCCCTG
>CAZYSW010000787.1:0-2423 GCA_964650105.1 uncultured Nannocystaceae bacterium | reverse complement strand
AGGTCGCGGTGTCGTCGACCGACCAGTTGTCCCCGTCGCTGAAGTGGAACGCGTAGATGTTCCAGCTCGCGGCCGGGAACTCCTTCTCGATCAGCTCGGCGCACAGCTTGTAGGCGGACGAGATCATGGTGCCGCCCGACTCCCGCGTCCGGAAGAAGACGTCCCGGTCGACCAGCCGCGCCGTCGCGTCGTGAATGATATAGCGCGACTCCAGGCCCTGGTACTGGCTGCGCAACCAGGTGTCGATCCAAAAGGACTCGATGCGCACGATCTCCTTTTGCTCGTCGCCCATCGATCCCGATACGTCCATCATGTAGATGATGACGGCATTGGACTGCGGCTTCGGATCGGTGCGCCACGAGCGATACCGCTTGTCCTCGCGCACCGGGACGATGATCGGACGCCCCGGCTCGTAGGTCCCACTGGCCACCTGGCGCCGCAGCGCGCGCTTGAACGTCGCCTTGAACGAACGCAGGCTCTCGGGCCCCGTGCTGCGCAGGCTGACGTAGCGATCCTTCTTGGTGTCCAAAGATTCGGTGCCCTTGGGCTCGATGCGCGGCAGGCCGAGCTCCTCGCCGAGGATGGACGCCAACTCGTCGAGCGTGACCTCGACCTCCAGCGCCTTTTCGCCCTCGCCTTGCCCGGCCTGCCCGGCCCCGGACTGTCCGTCGGCCTGCCCCTGCCCCACCGGGTCGCCGGGCTCGCCGTCGCCCTGCCCCACCCCCGAGCGCTGATTGCCGCCGAGGGTGAAGCGCGGGATGTCGATCGAGGGCATGGGGATGGTGACGGTGTCCTTCCCCTTGCGACTCATGAGGTCGCCGCGCGAGATGTACTTGCGTAGATTCTGCCGGATCTTGCCCCGCACGATCTCGCGAAAGCGGCTGTGATCCTTGTCGATGCGTGAAATCATGGGCTGGGCACGGGAGCGCGGCGACCAACGTCGGGGGTTCCGTGACCCTCCGACACCGAGAGGATAGCAGGGGTGCGGCCACGCGCAGAGTCTGTCGGCGCCCCGACCGGCGCCGTGCCGCTGGTGCACTCCGGGGCCGCGGGGGAAGTGAGCGGGCGACGGGCACGGCCACCGGTGCGAGCGAGATGCAGCACGACATGCTCCACGTCTCGCTCGGGGGCCTCGCAGCCCGTGGTGGAGGTCGCGCGCCCCGATGACACCTCCCCCGCGATGCGGGCTGCGTTGCTCGACACGACGACGAACGCCCGACATCGGCTCGGTCTGGCGCCGGGCCAGCGTCGCCGCCGACGGCGTCCTCGAGACACGCGACGTCCCGCCGCGGGCGGCTAGCGCGTTCTTCGCCTGCCGGCGTGCACGCTTCTGCCCCTCCCCCCGCGCTGGTCGGGCTTGCCGAGCGTGGTAGCATGCGACAGCCGCGAGCAAGGAGCCCCGATGGTCAGTCTCGTCGAGCGCATCGCTGCGCTGCAGGATTACAAGCGATACGAGGATCTCCACTGGAGCGGAACGTTCGAGGAGTACCTCGATCTCGTTCGCCAGAACCCTCGGGTGGCCCGCACGGCTCACGAGCGGCTCTACGACATGATCGTGAGCCACGGCGCCGAGGAGTACGTCGACAACAAGAAGAAGATCATTCACTACCGATTCTTCGACGACGAGGTCCACGACGGGCGCGACGCCATCTTCGGTCTCGACATCCCGCTGATGCGGCTGGTCGCGGTGCTCAAGGCGGCCGCGATGCGCTACGGCACCGAGAAGCGCATCCTCTTGCTCCACGGGCCGGTCGGCTCCGCCAAGAGCACCATCGTGCGCCTGCTCAAGCAGGGGCTCGAGGAGTACTCGCGCACGCCGGAAGGCGCGCTCTACACCTACGAGTGGGTGCTGCCGCCCGAGTTGCGCTATCTCACCGCCGGCCAGGAGTGCTTCCCGTCTGCGATGCACGAAGAGCCGCTCAAGCTCATTCCCCCCGAATGGCGTGAGCAGGCCATCACCGACCTGGGGCTCGAGAAGGACGGATTTCGGCCGTGGGTGCGCGGCGAGCTCAACCCGGCCTGCCGCTACATCTTCAGCGCGCTGCTCGAGCACTACAAGGGCGACTGGGCGAAGGTCGTCAAACACGTGCGGATCAAGCGCCTGCTCATCAGCGAGCAGGACCGGATCGGCATCGGGACCTTCCAGCCCAAGGACGAGAAGAACCAGGATTCCACCGAGCTCACCGGCGAGATCAACTATCGGCGCATCGCCGAGTACGGCTCGGATTCGGATCCGCGCGCTTTCAACTTCGACGGCGAGTTCAACGTCGCCAACCGCGGCATCATCGAATTCGTCGAGATCCTGAAGCTGGACGTCGCCTTCTTGTACGACCTGCTCGGCGCCACGCAGGAGCACAAGATCAAGCCGAAGAAGTTCGCCCAGACCGACATCGACGAGGTGATCATCGGGCACACCAACGAGC
>CAZYSW010000786.1:0-2426 GCA_964650105.1 uncultured Nannocystaceae bacterium | reverse complement strand
CCACCTGTCGCTCGCTCAGGGCCAAAGCCTCTTCCCGCGTAATGATTTGCGTCTCGCTCATCAAAGTGTATCCTTTCGATTGGTCAGATTGTCTTGCTGGTTCATGCCTGTTCAACGGATTGCCATCACTCACCCCCGCCCCGCCTGGTCATGCCACCGCTGAGTCGATACCTCGAACAGGGCCCGCGCAGTCCCGATGGGGCCGTTGCGGTGCTTGGCGACGATGAGCTCCGTGGGGATCATGTTCGGGTTGCCGTCGCCCTCCTGGGCGTTGCCCGCGCGTCGGCCGGGACCGCGGACGTATGGGTTCGGCTCCTCGTCCAAGTCGTTGCGCTCGGGATCATTGGCCGCGTCGTCTGCGTTCTCGCCGTCGGCCTGCTGCTGTTCGCGGCGCTCGCGGTAGATGAAGATCACCAGGTCGGCGTCCTGCTCGATGGCACCGGAGTCGCGAAGGTCGGACAGCGTCGGCCTGTCGCCGCGGCCCGCCCGCCGGTCCCGGTTCCCCGCGCGCATCTCGTTGTTCCGCGAGAGCTGGTGCAGGAGCATGATCGGCACGCCGGTCTCCTTCGCCGCGCGCTTCACGAGCCGCGAGGTCTCCCCCACCATCGTCGCGTAGTTTAGCCCGCGCCCCTGCGGATGATCCATCAACCACAGGCCGTCGATGATGATCAGCGCGAGGTCCGAGTAGCGCGCCTTGAGGAGCCGGGCCTGCATGAGCAGGTCCACGCCGGAGAGCTTCGACGAGTCGCGCACGAGACCGGGGAAAGCCGTGAGCCGCGTCGCGGCCTGCTTGTAGAGCCCGAGCTCGACGTCCGACAGGAAGCCCTTGCGTGCGCGGTCGGCGTCGATCCCCGCCTCGGCGCAAACGATGCGCGTGGCGATTGGCGTCGCTCCCATTTCGAGCGAGAAGAAGGCGACGGTCTGCTGGATCGTCTGGATCGCCGTGCGGAACGTGTGCATGGCCAGCGCCGTCTTGCCGATGGATGGCCGCGCCGCGATGATGGTGAGCTCGCCTGCCTGCAGCCCGCCCGTGAGCCGATCCAGATCGATCAGGCCGAAGGGCACGCCGAGGACATCGCCGCGTCGCCGCAGGTCCGCCTTGGCGAACGTGTCCTCGACGCCCATCTCCATCAGCTCGCCCATGCCGATGTAGCGCGCGTGATCGTCGCCGGCGTCCACCGCTGACATCAGCCCCTGGCACACGCGCTCGGCCACGGCGCGTGGCTTGTGTTCAGCGCGCCGTGAGGACATCGCCCCCGAGCGGCAGGCCTCGATGATCTCACGATGCTCGTGCAGCTCGCGCACGATGCGGGCGTGCTCCCCGGCCGAGCTGGTCGCGACAACGAACTGCTCGAGGCCCGCGAGGGCGATGTAGCCGCCGACGGCATCGAGCTTTCCCGCGGCCTTGAGATGCGCGGCCAGGCCGGTCAGGTCCGGCTGGCTCCCCTCCGTGGCGATGTCCTGGATGGCCTGCCAGATCTCCTGATGCGCCGGCAGATGGAACATCCTGCCGAACGGGAGCTGCTCCATCACCTCGGGGAGCACACCGGGATCGAGCAGCACCGAACCGAGCACGCTGCGCTCGGCGTCGATGTTCGCCGGTCCCTCGAGGGGAGGTGTGGCGGTGCCGTTCTTCGTCGCTGCCTGCAAATGTCTCCTCCGGTCGTTGATGGGATGGGGTCGATTTCGCGCGCTTTGCCACCGTGCTTCGCGTTTCTAGGCCGCGGCCGAGTCCTTGGCCGCGCCGGGCGGAGAAAGCCCGTCAGCGGGGCTGGAATCGCCTCGGGCCTTTTGCGGTTCGAAGAGCGCGTCGAGGAAGCCCGGTTCGGCGAGTGCTCGCGCGTCGGCAGCGAGGCGCTCCGCCTTCGCGGGAATCTTCGGGATCTTCCACAGCGCGCGGATCAGCCGGTCGCGTCCGTACTGGCGTCCGGCGTTGCGCAGCGCGTGTTCCCAACTCGGATCGCCCTTCGCCAGATCGAGGTCGGTGATCTTGCGATCCGTGTCGCCGAGGCAGTGCGAGCGAACAGCTCGGGCGTGCGTCCAAACGAAATCCAGATCGAGCTCGCTGATCTCGTGCTGCGGAGCTGCGCCGCTGCCGGCAGCGCTCGACGAACCGCGCTCGATGGCGAGGGCCTCGATGGCGGTCTCGACGCGGTCGCGGCCGCCCTTCGGCGTGAGCGCGTTGGGCCATCGCGCCAGGGCGTCGCGGATCTCGGCAACGGCCTCGGGTGGCTTGGCGCCGTTGAAGGCCAAGGCGATGACCTCGCGCACAGCGGCGTCGGTGTGGCGCACCACGGCCGCGGCGATGGAATCGCGGGCGACGATGACCGAGGCGGGATCGTCGAGCCACGCGGGCCGCGGGTTGAGCGCGCCGAGCATGGCGAGAGCGAATTCCGCGACCGATGCGGGTGGGTCCGGTGGTTGTT
>CAZYSW010000785.1:0-2431 GCA_964650105.1 uncultured Nannocystaceae bacterium | reverse complement strand
GTCGCCCTCGAGGGCACGCGCGGCCGCGGCAGCGCCCGCGCCCCCACCGGCTTCCGCCTGTACGACGCGCTCGCCGCGAGCCGCGACGCCCTCCTCGGCTTCGGCGGACACCAGGCGGCGGCGGGGGTCGAGATCGCCGCCGAAGCCGTCGATCGCTTCCGCGACGCCTTCGATCAGGCCTGCGCCGACCAGCTCGCCGGCGCCCCCGCCGCGCCCCCCCGACACCTCCCCGAAGCGAGGCTCGATCCCCGCGATGACATCGTCCAGGTGCTGGGCGATCTCGAGCGCCTCGAGCCCTGCGGCGAGGCCAACCCGCCCCCGAAGCTCCTCATCGACGACGTCGCCATCGTCGACGCACGCGAGGTGAAGGAGCACCTCAAGCTCGAGCTCGAGCTCCGAGGACAGCGCCTCTCGGCCTTCGCCCCCGACATGGGGCCCCGCCTCGACACCCTCCCCGACCGCACCACCCTCGTCGGCCGCCTGAAACGCGACCACTACCGCGGCGGCACGCTCCCCGAGATCTTGGTCGAAGCCCTCCTGTAGCGAGACGGAGCGTGCGCTCCCCGTCTAGTCACTGCTCTCTCCAGGCTCCTCGCCATCGAGGGAGGCCGCAGGGCCGAGCGGGCGGCCGTCTGCTGCAGCGGGTTGTTGAACGGCATCAGAGGCTCAGTATCCTTCCGTTATCGCTCACAGTTTTGGCCGGCACCAGTTGACGGCAACCGTTTGCGCAACTTCGCCGTGCATCCGAGAACGTCGGCGCGACTTCTGGCCGCCTTTACCCAACGCGGTAGACGGCTCAAGAGCGCCTGGTTGGCCCAGCCATGCTCACTATTGCGCCGCCGCTCGCGAAGACCCGCGCGGACGTAGTCCTCAATCAAGGCGAGGTGCCGCTCATTATACGCCCAGAGGACATCGCCGCAGCATGGCACCTGCAACCAAAGAGGGAGACCAAAGTAGTCGTCGCGCACCTCTCGCCAACGCCGCGCGATCGAGCGCTCGCTCCATTGGTCAGAGTGCCCGCACTTGGTGCAGGCGAGATGCCGAGGAGCGAACCACCCCGGCCGCTCGTCACCAAACTGACGGGTGACCGCGCAGCCAGCGCACCGAGGACAAGCGACGAGGATCTCGTCTGCCAAAGAGTAGATGTCCTCGCTCGTCGCTCGGTGGCGCGTCGGCATGTCCGTTCAACGTTCTCCCGCTAAGCTGCGGGCGTCAAGGGAGGCCGCAGGCCGACGGAACGACCGTCTGCTGCAGCGGGCTGTTGGACTGCAGCTATCCGAACCGAACCAGCGTTAGGTCGAGTCCACTTCTCCAGTCGCCTCTCCCCCAGTCATAGCTTACGAGTGCGGAGATCGCCCTGTCGGGATCGAGGCCCTGCGCTTGGTAATGGTGTTCTGCGTCTCCTTCTCTTACCTCAATTAGCCATCCGTCATCCTGCCAGAGGGCCTGCATGTACTCGTCGGAAGAGCACTCGGCGATAAGGAAAGGATCCGGGCGACCCTCTAAGGCGTGGACGAGGTCGACAAACAACGGCTGGTTGCCAGGCGTGGTCGCGTGGAGCCACGGGCTGCTGACCGATGTTCTACTGTCCGAGCAGTACTGCTGTGGCGTATAGACGACGCCAAACTGAGGGTCGAGCACGAAGACGCCGTGGGAAAGAGCGAGCGATGTGACGAACTTCGCCACCTCAGGCCTCGCCGGCGACGAGATGTTCAGGTCGATGTGATCGTCCCACGGACCCAGAAGGCCGACGGACCAAGGTGAGCGGTCGAGATCCTCGTCCGGTAGATTGTCGAGGTCAGGATACCGTCGGACAACGTCCTCATAGAAAGCATCTAGCGGCGGCCGCGGCCTGATGCGAGGGAGACGCGCGTCGCGGTTCAGCTCTCGACAGCGCGCCCTATCGCGCTCGGCAAGGCAGTTGAGATGAGCGTCTGCGTCCGCTGAACTCAGAGGGCCTTGGGCCAGAAATGCGATAAGATCGAAGCTCACGGGGTCTCCGTCAGTCCAACGTTTCTGCAACTCACCTGCAAGCTCCCGACCGAACGCAGTGAGGGAGGGTGATTGTCAGGTGCAGTTGCTTGTTGAACCGCCCTCCTACGCAGCTGACTCCAGATTCTCTCGAATGATTCGGGGATGACGCGCGGCGATTCTCAGAAGAGCGATTGCGGGACCTTCGGGCCGACGACGGCCCTGTTCCCAGTTCCGAAGAGTATGAACGCTGATTCCCATTGCCTCGGCGAACTGTGTCTGAGTGAGGCCGACGAATCGTCGTAGAGCTGCGACATCGTCCCCCGAGTCGAAGGCGCCCGACATGAGGCGGCGACGCTGGCGCGCAGACATCGCTCTGGCGAAGTCCTTCTCGGTGAGTTCAGGAATGTCACTCATTGAGTACCTTGGGTTGACAGGTAGAGGAGGCGCTCGCACTTCG
>CAZYSW010000784.1:1784-2441 GCA_964650105.1 uncultured Nannocystaceae bacterium | reverse complement strand
GAGCGCGGACGACCTGCGGCGGCTGGACCTCCACTTCCAGAGCATCCGCGACCTCGAAGACACCTTGTCGTGCAACCTCTCGGACGACGAGCAGCTCATGCTGGAGGGGTTGTCGCCCGGGTACGACAGCGACGACGGCAACCTGGTTGTGCAGGCCCTGCGTGCGCACATGCACGTCGCCGCGTTGGCCGTCGCGTGCGGCTACACCCGTTCGGTGGCGATCCAGGTGGGGAACGGCAACGACGGCACCACCCGCTTCCCCAACATGGACAGCGGGACGCTGATGGAGAACTACCACTACATCTCGCATCGGCGGCTCTCCCACGACAGCAGCGGCACGGTGATCCCCAACTCGGACCTCCTGCACCACTACGTCGATCGCCACTTCGCGCAGGCGTTCAAGTACCTGCTCGATCGGCTCTACGAGTACGTGCTGCCCACGGGCGTTCGGCTCATCGATTGTGGTTTCGCGGCCTGGTACAACGACAACGGGAACGGCCCGGGGCACTCGGTCTACAACGTGCCGTGGGTCATCGCGGGAAGTGCCGGCGGTTTCCTGGCGCAGGGGCAGTACGTCGAGGCTTCGGGTGGAGAGGGCAACCACGCCCAGCTCCTCAACACGCTCGGAAGCGCCGCCGGGCTGCGCAACGGCCAGGG
>CAZYSW010000784.1:0-1774 GCA_964650105.1 uncultured Nannocystaceae bacterium | reverse complement strand
TTCCTCGACGACTTCGGTCCACCCGACGCTCCGAAGGGCATCCGTCCCGAGTTGCTCGCGTAGTGTGAGATACGTCAAATGGTGAAAACGTTTTCACCATTTGACGTGTAATGCGCATTGCGGTCCAGGGCGGTGTCGGGCCGCGTGTACGCCGGATTGGCGCGATCGGCTCACGTCGACCAGCCGCACTTGCGACCGGCGTTCTCCTTTTCGAGCCAGCCCATCAGCGGCGCGAAGTACTCGATCATCGGGCCCGCATCCATCTCGCGGGTGCCGGCGATGGCCTCGAGCGCGTCGGGCCACGGTTTGCTCGCCCCCATCGCGAGCATGGCCCGCAGGCGCTCGCCGGCTTCTTTGCTGCCGTAGATGGAGCAGGTGTGCAACGGGCCGGTGTGACCCGCCGCCTGACACAATGCCTTGTGGAACTGGAACTGGAGGATCCGCGCCAGGAAGTAGCGCGAGTAGGGCGTGTTGGCGGGGATGTGATACTTGGCGCCGGGATCGAAGTCCGCTTCGGTTCGCGCGACCGGGGCGTCGATTCCTTGGTACTTCCGACGCAGCTCCCACCAGGCCGCGTTGTATCGATCGGGTCCAATCTCGCCCGAGAACACCCCCCAGCGCCAGCGGTCGACGAGCAGGCCGAAGGGCAAGAAGGCGATCTTGTCCAGGGCGTCCTGCATCTGCTTGTTGATGACGGCCTTTTCGTCTTCGGACACCTCGTCGAGCAGACCGATCTGCTTCAGGTAGGCGGGCGTGACCGAAAGCGCGAGGGTGTCCCCGATGCCTTCGTGGAACCCATCGTGGGCGCCGTTTTGGAAGAGCACCGGGAGCTGGTGGTAGTAGTGGAAGTAGTAGTTGTGTCCGAGCTCGTGGTGGATCGTGATCAGATCCTGCATGTCGACGCGGATGCACATCTTGATGCGCAGGTCGTCGGCGTAGGACGGATCCCAGGCGCTCGCGTGGCACACCACCTGCCGGTCCGCGGGTTTGGTGAACATCGAGCGCTCCCAGAAGGTCGGGGGCAGCGGGTCGAGGCCCAGTGAGACGAAGAAGCCTTCGGCGAGCTTCACCATCTTGACGGGATCGTAGCCCTTGTCCTGCAAGGCCTTGGTGACGTCGAGGCTGGGCTGACCCGCGTAGGGCTCCATCAACGGATAGAGGTTCCCCCACTCCTGGGCCCACATGTTGCCCAGGAGGTGGGCGGGGATCAGGCCGTCGGGTGGCACCTTCTTCTTGCCGTACTTCTTGGAGAGCCGGGCCCTGACGTGGCAATGGAGCTGCTCGTACAGCGGTGCGACCTGCTGCCACAGCCGCTCCATCTCTTGCTCGAAGGCCGCGGGATCCATGTCGTAGCCGCTGCGCCACAGCTCGCCGAGATCGGCGTACCCGATCTCGCGCGCGCCCTCGTTGGCCAGCTCGACGAAGCGCGTGTACATGGGCCGCATGGGCACGGAGATCGTCCTCCAGCCCACCCACGCGTCGAGGAGCTCGGCGTAGTCGCGCTTGTTGTCGATGATCTCCTCGAGGGCGCCGAGGTCCCGACAGCGATCCGGCTTGGAGCAGTGCTGGCCCTTGCCGTACAGGCTCTGCAGCTCGGTGGCGATCTTCGCCAGCTCCTGGCGCTTTTCGGGAGCGCTGGGTGCGGGCAGGGTCGTGGCCCTCCGCAAGAGCGCGAACTTGCGCTGCGTCTCGGGATCGGAGGTCGAGGCGTCGATCCGCGAGGCCTTCTCGATGGCCTCGCCGAGGTAGGCCATGACCATCTCCTGGGCCTCGG
>CAZYSW010000783.1:0-2444 GCA_964650105.1 uncultured Nannocystaceae bacterium | reverse complement strand
TGGTCTACGGCGGCATCGGCCGGGCGGCTCGGACCTGGAACCGCGGCTTTCGCGTCGAGGAGCTGGTGGTCAACCACCGCCCGCGCACGCACGGGGTCAGCAAGTTCGGCGCCAAGCGGTTCTTCGACGGGTTTCTCGACCTGCTCACCGTCCTGATGGTCACCCGCTTTCGCACCCGCCCGGTCCACTTCTTCGGGATTCCGGGCATCGTGGCGGGCGTCTGCGGGTTCGCGATCATGGCCTACCTGACGGTGCTGTGGTTCATGGGCGAGGCGATCGGAGATCGCCCGCTTCTGCTGCTGGGCATCTTGCTGTTCTTGACCGCCATTCAGCTCGTGGGCGTGGGGTTGTTGGGCGAGCTGTTGGTGCGCACCACCATTTCAAACAGCGAGGTGTTCTCGGTACGCGCCGACGTTCCCGTCGGCTCCGCCTACCGCCCCGACGCGGCCACCCGACGCCTGACCCCCTCGGAGGCCCCGGTCGCGTCGCCGAGCCCGGCCTCCACCGCCGAGCCCAACGCCTCGGTTCCGGGTTAGCGTTTTCGCGCGGGCCGCTGCACGCCGCCCCGGACCTATTCCGGCGCGTCGCCCTGTAGATAGCGCTCCAGCAAGCGCGACGCGACCTCGATCAGATCGCGCTCGGTCACGATCCCGACCAGCTTGCCGTCCTCCACGACCGGCAAGCTCCCCACGCTTTCGCGCCGCATCAGACGCATGGCGTCGAGTGTCGAGGTGTCGGGCGTCACGGTGACCGGGTCGGGGCGCATGATCTCCTTGACCGCCACCGTGCCCCCCACGTCGTCCCGCCCCCGCCGACGCGTCACCAGCCGCAAGAGCGCTCGGTGCGAGACGATGCCCACCAGGTGCCCGTCGTCGTCCTCGACGGGGACGTGGCGGATGCGTTCCCAGTCCATCAGGGTGGCCGCGAGATCGACGAGATCCTCGGGCCGCACCGTGAACAGGTCGGTGGTCATGATGCCCGAGACCTTCTGGTAGGAGTCCCGCCAGTCCCGATCCTCGTCCAGCGTGGCGAGCTCCCAGGTGTGCACCGGCTCGTCGCGTTTTTGGTGCTCGAGCATGCTCGTGGTGACCGCGCGGTGACGGAGGTCGCGCGTGTGCTCGGGCTTCATCTGCCCCAGCGAGCCCAGGACCCACTGCGCGCCTGTTCGATTGCGCCGCACTCGCTCCTCGATCACCCCGAGGTACCTGGAGATGTCGGCCGCGTCCACGTTCGCCCCCTGCAGGCCGGCGCGGGCCAGCGGTAGGAGCTCGTCGACGATGAGCTCCGATGCGCTCATCGTCTTGCCGCCCACCCAGCGAAGCTGGGCCCCGAGCCCGTGCCGCGCGGCGGCGAAGAAGTTGTTCTTGGCGTCGTCGAACTCCAGCACTTCACGGATGTCTCGGTGAGCGTCGACCACCCCCGCCATCAGTCCGTAGAAGAACGCCGCGTTCGCGATCTCGTCGACCAGAGTAGGCCCCGCGGGCAGCACCCGGTTCTCGATCCGCAGGTGCGGAACGCCATCGGTGGTGCCGTAGCAGGCCCGATTCCAGCGGTAAACGGTCCCGTTGTGCAGGCGCAGCGCCGACAGGCGCGGCACCCTGCCCGCATCCAGGTCGCCCAGCGGATCCTCGTCGATGCCGGTGGCGAGCACGACGCGAAACAGCGCGATGTCTTCCCGGAAAATCTCCAGCACCGAGTCGTGCACCCAGTCGTCGCCGAAGCTGACGCGCGGGCGTAGCCCGCGAGTCTGGTGGGCGCTGGACCGCGCGTCGACCGAGCGCTGGAACAACGCCACGCGCGTTTCGTGCCACAGCCGGCGCCCCAACAAGACCGGTGAGTTTACCGCGGCCGCGAGCACCGGGGCCGTGACGGCCTGTGCGACGTTGTACAGCCGCGCGAACTCTCGCGGCGCCACCTGGAAGTGGATCTGGAAGCTCGTGTTGCACGATTCCAACATCACGTTGTCATGCATGAGCTCGAGCTCGTCGAGCCCCTTGATCACGATGTGGAATTGCCCCCCGCGCAGCCGTGTCATCTCCCGGTTGAGCGCCGCGTAGCGGGCCGCCGGCGACATGCTCTCCAGGCCCAGATCCGACTTCTTGAGGGTGGGGAGGATGCCGGCGAGCAGCACGTCGGCCTGGTGCTCCTGGGCGGCCCGCCGAGCCACCTCCACGACCTCGCGGAGCTCGTCGTGCATGGCCCGTAGACAGTCGCCGCCGAACACCCGGGGCGTCAGATTCGCTTCCAGGTTGAAGCGGGCCAGCTCGGTGGTGAGCCGCGGATCGCCGAGGCCGTCGAGGCCCTCCGGTGCGACCGGAGCGGGATCCATGTTCCGCGCCACCAGGAACATCTCCTGCTCGGCCCCGATGCGACGCACGTCCGTCTCGAACAGCGAACCCTCGAGCATCTGCTCGAGCGCACGCACGTCCTCGAGCAGCGCCGTC
>CAZYSW010000782.1:1472-2450 GCA_964650105.1 uncultured Nannocystaceae bacterium | reverse complement strand
GTGGTACCGTCGCCGAGCTGACCGTGGGCGTTTGCGCCCCAGCACCGAACACCGACCCCAGGAAGGTTTGCGCATGTGTGGTCGTGGCCAGCGGAAATTGAGCCGGTCGCGATGCTTCCGCCGGTGCCACCCGCGCCTCCGGTCGAGGGGGGGCTGCCCCCGGTGCTGGTGACGCCTCCTCCACCTGATGTGATCGTGGCGGTCGTGGTCGAGGTCGACGTAGCGCCTCCTCCAGCCGCCGAATCGGGTGAGCCTCCGAGGCCTCCTCGTTCGAGGAGGCACCCGGCGAGGGCGACGGCCGTGGCGCCAACCAGCCACGACGAACGGGAGACGACGACTGAGCCTCGCGGCGACATACCCCGATCTTCGGTCGGAACGGCGGTGACGTCAAACGCCGTTGCCGCCGACGAAGCGGCGCCACACCCATCGAACGGAGGTGAGGACTAGGGCGAGGCCGCCCCCCATGTACACTACTGCGACCGCGCCAGGGGAGGTGGCGTAGTGCGTCGCGACGAGCGCGCCGACCACAGCGAGCACGTAGCGCGCAGTGGTGCGCCGGGTAGGAGCCACAAAACCGGCGGCCCCGCGCAGTTCCTGGTACGCGCTGACGGCGAAAGGGGGCACGGCTGAGGCTGCCAAGCCGAGTCCGTAGGCTGCCTCGGGATGCGTGGGAAGGGCGACGATTAGCACCATGAGGCCGAGCCCGACGCCCATCACTCGGGCTCCGCCGATGAGCGAGAGCCGACCGGTCGCAGTGTACATGACCGAGGCCGGAAGGGCGGCGCTCAGCAGCGCTTGCTCGATGATGAGCCCGGGGAGGAAGAGCCGAACCCGGCTCGCTAATTGTGGGAGCCACAGTTGGAAGATGAGCACCGCGCCCCCCGCGGCAACTCCGACCAGGGCAAGATGCATACCCGCCAGAAAGGCCGAGGTTTGGTGGTACTCCTCGGCACCCCGTCGCCGCTGGTCGGGGTCCCC
>CAZYSW010000782.1:819-1462 GCA_964650105.1 uncultured Nannocystaceae bacterium | reverse complement strand
GATGTGGACGTGGAGAAGGTTCAGGAACTGCTGGCTCAACAAGCGCGT
Organism: uncultured Nannocystaceae bacterium; assembly: GCA_964650105.1. Classification (GTDB taxonomy): domain Bacteria; phylum Myxococcota_A; class Polyangia; order Nannocystales; family Nannocystaceae; genus CAZYSW01. The sequence continues at coordinate 1,414 of CAZYSW010000782.1, read as the reverse complement.
GCCGTTCATCATCGCGCGCGCCGGAACCGCAGTGGGAACCTGTTCGGGCCCCATGCCTGCGAGTAGATGAGGGAACGCTGCGTTCGGCAACAGGTCGCCTGCCTTGATGGCCAAGCCGCCGACGACCACGTGCCCCAAGGGTCGCATCGGGCTCCCGGCCACGTGTCCTGCGCCTTCGCGCGCGAGGATGAACTGGGTGTGAAGGGCGCGAATGACGGATATCACCGTCAACGCGCCCGCATATCCCCACAGGGCGTCGGTGAGGCTCCCGTCGCCGAGGATGACGCCGATCATGCTCGAGAGGGGAAAGATGAGCACCGCCAACCCAACCAGCTGGCCCAATAGGAACCGACCGACCGCAAAGAGAAGGATGGCGTGAAGGCTACCAAACGCGAGGTTGAGGCACGAGGCGGCGAGAATCGCCCCGACGGCTCCCGCGAACCCGATCGTCTCGGCTCCAGCCCAGACGTCCTTGGCCGCCGCCACCGCGGAGTTGAACGTCACGACTGCAATCACGCAGCCGATGAGCCCGGCGCCGAGAAACAGACGCTGAGCGCGCGCCGCCTCGGCGAGAAACGCTGGCAGATCACGTCGC
>CAZYSW010000782.1:0-809 GCA_964650105.1 uncultured Nannocystaceae bacterium | reverse complement strand
CACCCAAGCCATCACGACCATTTATGGAACAAATCGCTGAGTTCGCGCATGACGGAGATGAACATCCCCCCGTCTGCCAATCCAAGATACGTGACTACGGCGAAGACCGCCACGTAGGCCACGTACTGTCCTTCTCCCAGTCGAAACTGTAGTAGTCGAGGGATGACGATCTGGGTGACCAAGATCGTGGCGAAGGAAATGAGAGGAAATCCCCATCTCGCCGCCGTGCGCCATCGACCGGCCGCAAGGAACGTCATCGTGCGCCGCGATCCCGCTCAGGCTGGCGGAGCGGCGGGCCGCTGATCCTTCGCCGGAGGATCCCGGTCTCGCCGAGCGTCGTCGGCCGCCTCGCCGTAGTATTCGTCGTGCCGGTAGTAGTAGTAGGAGTTCTTGTACTCCGAGCGCGAGAAGTCGACAGCGTTGAGGACTGCTCCAGCCAAGTTTCCGCCGACATCCTCGATCGCCCGAAGGGCGTGACGGCCAAGGTCCTTGCGCGTCTTGAATGCTCGTACCACGAGGACCGTGCCGTCCGCCAACGTCGAGAGAATGGCAGGGTCGGTGACGACCCCCACGGGCGGGCTGTCGATGAGCGCTGGCGCGGTGTACATCTGGTACCCACAAGCCCCCTTGATCGCACTGCTCGGTGTCGCGGCCTTCATCGCCAGCATCGGCACGACCATGATCGAGAACCTGCTCGTCCGGTGGGTGGAGGGGCGCAAATGAGCGGAGCTGCGCATCTCGTCCTGTTCCTCCTCGGCATCGCAATGGCCTTTGGCGGCGGGTATCTGGCCGCGAAAGAGAAGCGCCGG
>CAZYSW010000781.1:0-2453 GCA_964650105.1 uncultured Nannocystaceae bacterium | reverse complement strand
CTCGACCGACGCGTCGCCGCCCAGGACGGCCGACAGCCCCTTGACCTCGCGCTCGAGCGGGGCGGCGAAGACCTGATGAATGCGAGGCCGCCGCATGTCGGCGTCCACCAACGCGACCTTCTTGCCCGACTGGCAGAACGACAGCGCGAGGTTCATGGCCGTCGAGCTCTTGCCCTCGGAGGTGCTCGGAGACGTGATCATGATGGTGCGGGCCTGCTCGGTTCCCTGCACGAAGGCCAGGCTGGTCCGGATCCCGCGGCATCGCTCGGCCATCAGCGATTGCGGATACAGGTGCGCGTAGAGGTCCCGACGGCGACGCTGCGCGCGTGCGTTGCCGATGCCCAGCCGATTGTCGGGCGGCAGAAGCGGAAGCTGCCCGAGCACCGGTAGGCCGAAGGTCGCCAGGGCGCGCTCCAGATCGAGCAGGCCGCGGATCCGCTGGTCGCGGAAGTCGATGGACAAGGCCAGCAGCGAGCCGAGCCCCAAACCGGCGACCATCGCCAGCGCCAGGATGGGGACGGGCCGCGGAAACGTGGGCTCGGTGGGCTTGGTGGCGCGGTCGAGGATCTCGATCCCCTCGGCCTCCACGCGGTTGGTGATGGCGATCTCGGTGTCGCGCTGATCCACCAGGTGATAGTGGTCCGCGGCCGCCTTGGCCTCTCGCTCCAGCTCGCGGTAGCGACGCTCGAGACTGGTGAGCCCCACCGCACGCTCGTGCTCCCGATCGAGCGACTCCTGGAGCTGCCGCTCGGTCTGGCGCGCGGCCTTGTATTGCGCGCGCAAGGACGCGAGCAAGGCCTTGCCCTCGGCGTCCATCTTCTTGCGGATGATGGTGAGCTTTTCCTGGGCCTTGCGGTGCTCTTCGTGCTTGGGTCCGTACTGTACGTCGACCGCCGAGAACTCGGCTTCGGCCTCGATGAGCTTTTGCCGGAGCGTCTCGAAGACGGCCCGCTTGTCGGCGGGCAGCAGGTTGGCGGCGGCGAGCTGCTGCTTTTCGTACAGCTCCTCGGCTTCCGCGAGGATGTTGCCGAGCCGGATCCGCTCTGCCTCCGCCTCCTTGGTGCGCGTCGACAGGGTCAGGATGTCGGCGGTGATGACGTTCTGTCGATCCGACAGCGAGATCGAGGTGATCTGGTTGTCCTTCTTGAAGGCCTCGAGCTCGGCCTCCGCCTTGCGAACCCGCGCCAGCGCCTTTTCCCGCTCCGTGCCGATGTTGTCTTTGGCCTCGGTCCCGATCTCCTCGCGGCTGGTCCGCACGTGCAGGAGGTAGGCGTCGGCGATCGCATTGGCGATGTCCCGAGCCACTTCCGGATCGGGATACTCGGCCGAGATCTCGACCACCCGCGAATTGCGGACCTCCTCGACACTGACCATGCTGCGCAGTCGCTCGACGGGGTCGATCTCCTGGCGCCTCGCCTCGCGCTCCTCTTGGGATTCGATGCCGGCGATGCCCAAGAACACGGGATCGTCGGCCAGCCCGAGCTCGTCGAGCGCCCGCTGGGCCACGGTCCGGCTGCGCATGATGGTGCGCTGCGTCTGGTAGTACTCCCGATACCCCAAAAGGCGCGCCTCGGCGTCCTCGCTCACACCCTTGACCTTGTCGAGGACCTGTGGCCCCGACATGTTGAGCACGATGCTGGCCGTGGCCCGCCATCGCGGCTGCAACATCTGGAGGGCGAGCAAGGCCCCCGCCACGCAGACGACGGTGGTGGCCAGCACCACCAGCCACCGGCGACGCAGCACCCCGACCATGCGCAAGAGCTGCGCAATGGCATCACTTTGGGCCTGGTCGTCCTCGGGAAGTCCCGGTCCGGCCTGCTGCGGCACGATACGCGCCATGCGTTCGATTCAGCTTAGCGCGCATCGCTGGGCAGCCGCACCTTCGCGCCCCGTCGGGCGGCGCCGCGAGGGCGCGACGGGCTCGAGCGGTCCGACAAAGCCCGCATGGCCCTGAACGGGCGACGGCCTGGCAGCCGCATCATCGGCGTTTGCGGCCGGCGCGCCCCGGCGAACGCTCGTCGGGAGGCCTTCGCCGCGAGGTCGCGAAGACGGGCCCCGAACGAAGCGAACGACGGCCGAAAGCGCGACCGCCCGAAGGCGACCTCGTCACGCCGCTCGTCTTCGGCGCGCCACCCAACCCAAGAGCAACAACCAGCCCAGACGGGGGCTCGGTGACGTGGCTCGGCAAGCGCAACCGCCGTTGGCGGCATCGTCGGTCTGACCCGGTCCCGTGTCGGTGTCGGGAATCGAATCCCCGGTGTCGGAGGTGCCCATGGGTTCGTCGCCGTCGCCGCCCGAGCTCGACGAGCCGTCTTCTTCGGGGAGCACGGGATCCATGTCGACGCCGATGTAGATGGGACCGGCCTCGCCCACGTTGCCGGACAGATCGGTCGCCACCGCTCGCAAGCTGTAGGTCCCCGGCGGCAAAAGGGCCGGGTAGACGTAGGGGCCAC
>CAZYSW010000780.1:0-2461 GCA_964650105.1 uncultured Nannocystaceae bacterium | reverse complement strand
GTATCGTGACCGGGAGCCGGTGGAGATCCGTGTTCCGGGGGCGGAGGTCCTGGTTGTCCGGCAGGTGGACGCCAACGAGGCTACGATTGTCGGTGGCTTGAATGAGTCTGGCGAGCCGGCGATGGAGATCACGATCACGGTCCGCGAGGTGTTCCACGGGATCTTGGTGGACCGCGCGGGGCTCGACTTCCGGTTCCGACCGTGCGGCGAGGCGCCTGAGACCGGGTGGGAGCGTTGCTGATGGGCGCGCAGACGTTCGAGATCCAGTTCGGCCGCGGGCTCGATCGCGCATCCGGCCACCTGGCCGCAGCACCGGAGACGATGCGGGATCTCCGCAACGTCTATGTTCGCGATACGCGGCTTGAGATCAGAAAGGGCGCCGTCCAGACCGCGACGGTCGGGGATACGATCACTGGCGTATTTCCCTTCATCACCGAGCAGGCGGGGGTGCTGACGGCCCTGGAGGGCAGTAGCCTCCGCGTGTATCTCGTCGACGGGTTCGGCCAGGGCTCGCCGCCGCTTTTCCTTGGCGACTGGGGCACGCTCCCGGCGGGCGCACACAATCCTCCCCGGACGCTGGGCGCCGAGGCGGGGAACAGGGTGTTCATCGCCCATGACGAGATCCATATCGGCAATCGGCTTCCAACCGTCATTTACCAGCCGTTCCAGTCGAACACATTCGTCACCCTGCGGCAGGACCTCGGCGGCGGCGAGGTCGACGTGAAGTTCCGCGGGGTGGCGAAGCACCTGGAGTACATCGTCGGTTGGGGCTTCGGCAACATCGACGACCAGGATCGGCAGGAGATCGTCCGAATCTCGCTCCCCGGCCTGATCGACGAGACTGGCGAGGTTCGCTTCCTCCCGGAGCACTACTGGATCGTCGGCACCCGCGGAGACCCGGTCGTACGGTGCATCCCCCTCGGCATCGACGAGCCGGCGCTCCTCGCCTTCAAAAGTGCCGAGACATACCTCCTCTTCGGGTACGACCAGACGAACTTTGGCATCCGGCTGATCGACAGCCGTCACGGCCTTGCCTCCTCCCGCCTTGCGGTCTCGTACGACGGCATGGTCTTTTTCTGGTCGCTGGAAGGGCCGAGGGTCTTCGATGGGCCCGGGGCCTCAAAGGAACTCGCGATCCCTCTCGACCTCCGGGCACCTCCGCCGTCGTCGCTCGTCCAGTCGGGCGCGATCGAGGACGGCTGGGCCGAGTACGTGCCCGAGCGGCGCGCAATCCGCTTTGTCTTCGGCCCGCTCAAGTACGTGCTTCATCTCTGGAATCCGACGCGCCCCGAATGGTCGTACGAAGAGGGGTTGGACGAGTTCTGTGGTGGGATCATCTTCGGCGGTGGTACGCCTGTCTTCGGGCCTCCGTCCGGCGCGCCGTCGCTCCATGACGTTGTCGACATTGAGACGACGAGCGTGCGGCTCATCATTGAGCATTCGGGTGCCGAGGGCAACGAGGTGCTGGAAGTCTGGCTCCGCCCCTCTGGCGGCGAATGGTTTCGGCTCACGCCCGAGATGGTCCGGCTTCCGGGCCCGCAGTCGGTCCAGGTCACGGACCTTCAACCCGGTACGAGCTACGACGTGGCGGTCCGCTACCGCCGTGGCCCTCACTTCACGCCTGGCTACGAAAACGATCCAGACACATGGCCGTCGTACGAGGCGGGGGCGTTCGTGACCGCGGTGGGTGCGCCTGTGATCCAGCAGGTGACGTGGGAGCGCGTGAGCGCGACCGAGGAGCGTTGCAATGTCGCTATCATGCCGGCCTCGTCCACGGATCTTCGCCTCTACCGCTCGGACGACGGTGGCGCCTCCTGGAGTATTATCGCGACAATCACGCCTGCGCAGCACGCTGGGCAGCTCTACGTGTACCACGACACTACAGTCACGGGCGAGACGGTCGTTTGGTACCGGGCGGTGCATTATACGAGCGACGTGGGCGAGGGCGACCCCGCGGCGGCCGTCCAACGCTGGGTCGGTCCCGATGCGCCGGCGGCCGTGCAGGTCGAGGACGGCAACGGGACGTGGTGGTACATGTACAAGCTGTCGTGGGATCTCCTCGCGGGCCACAACGTCCGGATCGAGAACGATTACCAGTGCATCGGGACCTTCTCTACCGCGTACAGCGGGGCGATCTCTGACGGCGTGCGGTACGTCGTTCTGCCGAAGAGCTCGGCCGAGAACGACACCGGCGACAACGGACATCCGGTGGCCTTCACGACGCGGATACGCCACGAGATCGAGGCGTTCGGCGTGACGGACGTGTCCGACTGGGTGACGAAGCCGGTCACCGTGCGCATCGCGGACGACGAGACCGCCTACGACGCCTGTAACGGCGGTGGCGGCGGTGGCGGCGGCGATGATGACCCGCCGCCTGAGGAGACGTAGGCTGAGTAGACGATGACACCACGGCTCTATGTAGCCACAAGGACAGGGGGATGGCTGCTCCGATACGACGAGG
>CAZYSW010000779.1:0-2467 GCA_964650105.1 uncultured Nannocystaceae bacterium | reverse complement strand
GTCTCGATGGGATCGCCCGCGTGGTCGTACAAAGGATCCCCCTCTTGCCACTGCGCGACGCCGCCGAGGGCCGCCTGCCCCGCTGCAGTGAGCTGGAAGTCGCCGGCGGCGGGATCGACGAACCAGGCGCTCTCGAACATGCCCACGTCCTGGTTGCCGGCGAAGCCCACCGGCTCGTCGACGGCGTTGCCGCTGAAGGTGATCCCGGTGCAACCCGACAAGGAGAGTGGATCGCGTCCCAGCAGAATGCTGTTGCGGACGAACCCGCCGACCTGCGCGGTGCACAGCGCCGTGTCGTAGCTGCCGTTGGAGTCGTTGGCCACCAGCGTGCTGTAGGTGATCGCCACCTCGCCCCCGTCGAGGTCCAACCCGCCGACCGCCGAGAACGGCGTGCCGTTGAGACTGACGACGCTGTTTTGCATGGCCAAGGTCCCGTCGATCAAGTGAATCGCGCCGGCCGGGTTGAACACGACTCGAGACCGCCTCAGGTGCGCGTCGCAGCCGTTGGCGATCTCCACTCCGGCCACGCCGTTGTTCCGCACGACGACGTCGTCCATCCACACCGAGCGACCGACGCATCGCAGGCCCACGTCGTTTCCATCCCGGATGGCGATCCCTTTCAAGTACACGATCGACAGGGTCGAGACGTTCACCCCGAAGCCCGCGCCCCCGTCGATGGCCACGTTGCCCACCCCGAGGATCGCCACCTCGGCGCCCCCGGTGACGGCGACGGTGGTCTCGTACGTTCCGGGGGCCAACACCAGCACGCGGTCGTCGTCGGTCCCCAGCCCCTGCAACGCAACGCCGATCGCCGACACCGAGTCGACCTCGACCACGTCCTCCACGCGAAAACACGCCCCGGCATCCGCACCGTCGAGATGACACGCCGAGCCCGGACACTCGTCGTGCTCCACACACGCCCGGCAGGTCGTTCCCTCGCAGACCGGAGTCGCGTCGACGCAGGCGGTCGTCTTGCCGGCGGTGCACTGGACACACGTCCCCTCGGCGCACACCCCCCGGTTCGGGTCGAGGGCGGCACAGGCCGCGTCGGAGTCCGGCATCGCGTCGCAGGCCACGCAGCGTCCCCCGAGGCAAAAGGGGCCGCCCTCCCCACAATCCTCGTCTTCGTCACACGCGGGTGGTGCGGCCGTCGAGGCGTCCGCCTCCTCGGTCGAACCCGAGGCCGGGTCTCCGTGCGTGGTCGCGACCGCCGTCGTGTCCTCGCCGGATCCCGTCGTGTCGTCCGTCGACGCCCCCCCGTGCATGATGCACGACGGCTCGGGGCTCGCCTGGTCGAGCGGGACGCACCCGTCGTTGATGCCCGAGCACCGATCGCAAACCATCCCCGCGCCGCAATCGATCCCGGTATTGGCGCAGTGATGGGGATCGAGCACGATGCAGGCACCCGCGTGCAGTCCCAGGCTCAGCCCGACCGCCCCCACCAGCACGCGTCGCGCCATGGTTGCGTGAGGATCGCACGCGTCCTGCAGGCCAGCAACACGCCGACGCGCCTCGCCGCGGCTTCGAGCTCGGCGTTCGCTCCTTGCGGAGGTCGCGAGGACGCCGTCCGCAGCGTCCGCGCCGAAACGGCACGCCGAAGACGTGTCTCGTGACACGTCGCGCGCCGAGTCACGCAACCCGAGGCAACGGGGACGATGGCGATCGGGCGCCGAAAGAGGGGGGAACGTCGCGTCAGAACACGGTCGAGATCGCGATGCCTCGCCAGGTCGGCAGGACCTGCACACGCGCCGGCCCGCGATGCTTCCGACTCCGGGTTCCCGCGTCCACGACCAGCATCACCACGCCCGCCGCGGCGACGAGCCCGCCGCTGATCGCCAGCGCGATCCCTGGCGGCCGGGTGTCGAGGCGTCGGGTCGGATCGTCCTCGAGCCGCGTCGACGGCCTCGCGGCCAGGCCGACGCCCACGCCCAGCACGGCCACGCCGACGACCGCCACCCCGATGCCGGCACGCCCGAGCTTGCCGAGGGCCTCGCGGTCCTGTCGCTCCGCCACGGGCGGGGCTCGGGGCCCGGGCTCGGGCCCGGCCGGGTCCTCGTGGGTCTGGGCGGCCTGTGCCTCGCGTGCACGCACCGTCGCCACGACCCTCGACACGCTGGCCTCCACCTGCACCAAGAGCTCCTCTTCGGTGCAAAGCGGGCACTCGGCGCTGCCGTCGGTCTCGGGAATGGGCACACCGTCGTCGGTCATCGACACCCGCGTCCGGTAGCCCACGGCCGCATCGGGCAACGGCTCGATCGTGACGAGGAGGGTCCGCGTGCCGCCCTCGTCGAGCGCGACGTCGGCTTCGCGCAACGACGCCGTGCACCGGCTCTCGATCCGCTCAGCCAACACGTCACCGCTCGGGCCCAGCGCGGACGCGTCGACGTTCAGCCGCACACGAAACGGAGGGGTCCGATCGCCCTTCGACGCTGCAGCGTCGCCGGTCTCCGCCCCCGGATCGCTTCGT
>CAZYSW010000778.1:0-2477 GCA_964650105.1 uncultured Nannocystaceae bacterium | reverse complement strand
GTGCAGGGTCTGGAACATCGGCCCGGTCACGTTCCAATGGAAGTTGTGGGTCTTCAGGTAGAGCGTGTAGCTGTCGGCCAGCAGCCGAGAGAGCCCCTCGGCGATGTCCTTGCGCGCCACCTCGCTGATGCCGGTGTTCGGTTGCATGTGTTCTCCTCGCCGTGTGCCTGCCACTATGCACCAGGAGGCAGCAAACGCCCGTGAGCTGCGCCGAGCGGGCGGTGCAGGCCGGTTCGTGCATTCGCGCAAGGCACGCCTATGCCGCTCCGGCAGGCTTGCGACGCCGCCGACCCCTGCATTCGACCCGGTCCCGAAACGGTGCCGACCGCGATCCGGTGATCGAAATCGAGGAGGCCGCGTCTGCTCGGGTGGCGCGAAGTCGAGCGTCCGGTACGACCCATGACACGAACCAAGATCCTGACATCACGGTTGGCCCCCGCCGCGGGTCTGTGCATCGCCCTCGTCCTCCCCGACCTGGCGGCGGCCAAGGGCCCCTCGCCCGAGGAGATCGTCGCGGCGGCCAAGACGTCGCCCCTGTTTCGGCGGGCGCTGAAGCGCACGCAGCTCGCTGCCGCGGGGCTGTCCACCCTCGAGGTCGCCCCGGGGGTGAAGATGAGCTTCGCCCAGTACGTCGAGGCGACGGCGCTCGACCGGCGGCCGGAGCTCGCGCCGTTGTTCGATCCGAAGCTTCGCCCCGAGGTCCTCGAGAAGGCACCCGCGTACACCGAGTCGATCCTGGAGTTGCAGGACCGGCTGGTCATCGATCGGACCTTGAAGATCCCCCTCACCGCGGGGGCGTGCTCGCGTCGATCCCTGCCCGCCGCGGTCGACGAGCTGTGCTTCGCGAAGGACCCGACCAAGGCACCGTCGAAGGCGGTCACCAGGAAGCTGGCCCAAATCCGGGCCAGGTTGGCGCGCGCGCCCAAAGGCAAGATCGTCCACGGCAAGGTGACCGCCGAGCAGGCCCGGGCGATGAACGACGAGCAACTGCTCGATCTGCTCCTCAACGGCAGCCCTCGAACGATCCGTCAGGTGACGATCGTGCCGCGGCGACCGGTGGCATCCGGTGGCGGCAAGCCCCTGCATCGCTTCGAGTCCGCATTGGAGACCAAGGTGCTGGACACGGGCCTGCAGGTGCAAACACCTTCGAGCGGGTCGCCCAAGCCCACCGGGCCCGAGGTCGGGCCCGCGCTGGCGGGGGGCAAGACGTTCGAGACCAAGTACTTCCTGACCGGGTTCACCTGGGGCAAGCACATGGAGGACAGTTGGGAGTACACCTTCGCGGACGCCACCTGGCTCACCGATCGCTACTACGTCCGCGTCGACTACCACCTCGGGCTGGGCTTCGGCGTGCGTGCCCCCTTCTCGGTGGACGTGAAGTCCAGCGTCGTTTCGGGGGACAGCCGCAGAGTCGAGCTGTCGGTGGCCCCCGTCGACGTCGACGAGAACGGGCGCCCCGCCTATCCGGCCGTGAACCTCCCGGAGAACGAGTACTTCCAGGGCCGCGAATTCGTGCTGGAGCTGAAGGCCGGCTGCAACCTCTACGTGTCGATCCCCGGGCCCAACTTCGACAAGACGTGCCCGTCGGTCGACAAGTCGCTGAGCCGGGACATCGATCCCGTGCTCGGCACCGACAGCAGCAAGATCGCCGATTGGTGGCTCGACGGATCCGACACCGGACTGAAGCTGGGCTACGCGATCGCCAGCGTGAAGCTCGACGTGGGGCTGGGCGCGGACGTGACCAACGGCAAGATCGCCGTCGCGGCCACGCCGCTGCAGAGCTCCGCGTTCTCGGGGATCGGGGCGGGGCACTTGTCGTTCACCGACAAGAGCCCGCGGGTGTTCACGGTGACGCGCAGCCAGGCCGTCCCGACCGCGGGCTTTCGGCTGTCCGATCCGCGCTACGGGTTCGACATTCGTCTGACCCCCAAGCTGCGGGGCGAGATCGAGGTCGACGTATCGATCTACTCCAATCGCTGGACGCTGGGGCCTTACGCCCTCGACTTTCTGTCGATCGCCAAGAGCTTCCAGCTCGGCCGCCATGCGGGCACGGTCGCGAGCCACGACTTCGAGCTGTTTCACGCCTCGCGTCCGGTCGCCAAACTCCCCGACGACCCCGCGACGGCATCGCCCGTCGAGCCGAAGGGGCCCAAGCTCCCCAAGGGGACCAAGATCCCCAAGGCGTCCACGAGCCCGGGACACGCGCTCGGGTCGGCCAAGGCCCCTTGACCCCGCGCCGCGTCGGGGGCGCCACGGGACCGGGCGTGCACGCCCGGGTTCTTTCGCCGCTGCGGTCCTGATAGCTTCGGCCCCCGACGCGTCGTGACACCCTCCACTGCACACCCACCGCGAACGCCCGGCCGCCGACCTCGTGTCTGCATCCTGCACGTCGGCGGCACGATCGGCATGACGGCGACCCCCGACGGATACGTGCCGCAGCGGGGGGTCCTCGAGCGCTACCTGGAAGCGATGCCGGA
>CAZYSW010000777.1:2020-2482 GCA_964650105.1 uncultured Nannocystaceae bacterium | reverse complement strand
ATCCGTTTGCAACGGTGAGGTTCAGGGGGGGTCAATGCTGTTGCGCACGCCGGCGAACACTTCGGCGGCGCACTGGCCACGGGCACCTTCAACGGGGACACGAACTCCACGACTGGGCTCCCGGTGCAAGACCTCGCGATCGGCGTGCCCGACGAGGACATCGGCACGATCGTCGATGCGGGCTATCTCTACATCGTGTTTGGCACGACCTCGGGATTGTCCACGACCGGCGACCAAGCGTTCCATCAGAACGTCAGCGGGTTGGTCGACAGCGCCGAGGAGAACGACCGATTTACTGCTGATCTCGTCGCCATCGACGTCGACGGGGACGGCTACGACGACATCGTCGTGAGTGTCCCAGGCGACAGTTGCACGCCCGGCCACGGCGTTGCCCATCACCTTCTCTATGGGAGCTCCAGCGGAATCACCACCACCGGGAACGCGCTCTCCTGCTCGCTCTAC
>CAZYSW010000777.1:0-2010 GCA_964650105.1 uncultured Nannocystaceae bacterium | reverse complement strand
TCACTTTTCCTGCCCTTCGTTCGCTCGTCCGGTCTCGGGGACCGTCGACGACGATCTCGTGGAGATGTTCGTGGGGAACGACATCGTTTGGGGCCGCGACGGTGACGACGATCTCCTCGGCCATCACGGCGATGACGTCCTGTTCGGAGGGCCCGGCGACGATCGCATCGTGGGCGGGCCAGGCGTCGACATCCAGATCGGGGGCGATGGTGACGACGTCTTCGTGATCGACTTGGACTGTCACGTGCAGTCCGGAGAGGTCATCGACGGTGGTCCCGGCTACGACACCATCGAGAGTCACCTCTCCGAATCACAGCTCCAGGCGCTCGGGCTGACGATCGTTTCGATCGAGCAGTTCGTGGTCATCAGCGAGCGAGTCGGTGGGGAAGACGCGTGTGCACCCTTCCCCTACGAAGAAGGTCCGGCGATCCCACCGCGAGTCACGCTCACGTGGGACGATCTGCCCGATGCCGACTCGGTGCGCTCGAACACGAGCACCGTGGTCCCGCTCCGTCTCACGAACGGACCCGGTCCGGTCGACGTCGATCTGACGTTCACCGCACTGGTGCGCGGTCATCTCGTCACGCATGCGCCCCACACCATGACCGTCGTCAGTAACTCTCAGATCGTATACAACCTCGATCTCGAAGACCTCAACCCCACCGACCTCGGTCCACAGGACGTACCCGCCAGCCTGCTCGAGCTCCCGATGTCTGCCGTGCTCTCCGTACGGGCTACGATCAAGCCGTATGGCGAGACGGACCTTCTGGGGAACGCGGTTGCCCCGACCCTTTGGGGGCATTTCGAGGGAAGCGATACCGTCGTCCTCTATCGTGAGGAGGCCCTGCGCGAGACTTACCGGGGTGGCGACCTCGTGGCCTGGCGCAACGCCGGAGCCGGTGCAGCGCAGCCGCGTTTCATGGGCCGCATCGAAGCCCGCGTCTTTCTACCGATCATCGACTGAGGCCCACCATGCAGACCCGAGCCATGCACCGTTTCCACCGGCCGATTCTTCCCGTCGCCATCGTGGCGGCGCTCACCGCCCCTCTGATTGCGTTGCGGAGCGCCCATGCGTGCGAGCCCGTCACGCTGTGCATGGAGTGGCAGGTTCAGCTCGAGGACGGAGAGTTCGGCGACTATCTCACCGAGCCATACGTCCCTGCGCGCGGCGCTCGCGTCACGATCATCCGCCCTCATCCGGAGCCTCCGCTCGGGGTCTTTTTGAACGATTGGGGCTGCATTCAGTTCGAGACCCAATACGCCGCCGGTCACAAGCTCATCGCCTACGCCGAGGCAGTGGTCGGCTTGGGCACGAGCGCGAATGTCCACGTCAAGAGTTTCGCCAGCGAGCCAGACAGGAACGACGACGTGGACTACACGTGGAGCGTGGATGTCCCGACGATCCTCGATGACCACGATGTCATGGTCACCGTGCCGACCGATGAATACGACCTTGTCACGCGCATGGCGACCGCCACGCACGTGATCCACCGCCTCCACGGTATGGCAGACTCTCTGCTGGACGGGACGTACACCATGCGGCTGTATCATCCTCGCGACGAGTACGATGTCAGTCCCAATGATGTCCCCGCGTCATGGCTCCAAGGCCGCGACGAAATCGCCATTCATCGTGCGCACGCCAAGAACAAGTTCATCATGGGGCATGAGATCGGTCATTGGATTCAGTTTCAGGTTGCAGGTGAAATCTGGAAGCTCGCGTATGAGTACCCGCCACCTCCAAACACGGCCGAGCCGCCGTGTTTGTATTGCGTGTTTGCAGATTGGAACCTGGATCGGTGCGGCAATCCTCTGTACCTCTCAAGCACCCACGGAATGCGGTCGGCTGAATACAGCAGCTTCGCAATGACGGAAGGTTTCGCACACTTCATCGCCGCGTCTGCGTACAACGATATCCTCGAGGAGGATGGGATCTTCAAGTACTATAAAGAGACGGGATATCTGCCAGGCTGGGAGGATTTCGCGCAGCAAGACGGCAAAATATCGCTTCTT
>CAZYSW010000776.1:0-2483 GCA_964650105.1 uncultured Nannocystaceae bacterium | reverse complement strand
GCCCCAAGGAGATGGTCGGTCCGGCGCCGAACATGGCGTTCATTTCTGCCCCGGTCTCCCGCGGGAGAACGATGCGGCCGCCCCACGCGGACGCCGTGACGCCATAGCCGAAGTTGTTGAAGGCTTGCCCCAGGTCGAGCTGAAAGCCACCGAGCCGCCCCCCGATCTCCTTGGGACCGCCGGCGTTCGCAAACAACACCCGCATCCCGACGTTGAGGCGCCCCGGGTTGTGGGCGGGTCGATACTCGTCGTCGTGGGAGGCCGTCAGGCTCAGCGGCGGATCGCCGGCCGGATCGGCGGTGACGACCGGCGGCGGCGGTCTCGGCGTCACCGCCTCCTCGTGGGTCTCGAGCAACTCGGGTGAGACGGTGTCATTTTTTGCCCCACCGGTCGGTTCTGTGGGCTGAGCTACCGAAGCAGCTCCCGTCGTGTCGGGAGCCATCGAATTGGACGGAGTCTCACCGGCCGCTTCGATCGGTGCGTCGGGGATCGCCGAACCGTCTCCAGGGTCAGAGGGGGGCGCATCGCTGGGAGCCTCACGCTCGTCGTCCCCGCGAAGTGCCGCAGGACGCTGAATAGGGGCGGTTTCGGTGCCGTCCGAAGGCGACGCCGTGCCCGAGGCGTCGGCTTGCCGGCCCGGGAGGGAGACGATCCCTGCCGTCAGGACGGCCACGGTGAGTGCGCGAGATCGGCAGGGGTATCGAGTCATGTCCATAGGCTAGCGCCGGGACAGGGCGGGTGCGAGTGGAGCACGAGGTGGGCCGGTGAACAGCGGTTCAACCGGGGTTACCCTCGGGTTGGCCGCGACGACGACCGGGGTTGACCTTTTTCAGGGCAATTTTATCGTACCGCGCGCACAGCACCGGCTGGACCCGGTCTCATGAACCGGAGCCCCGCCAGCACCATTCACGAACAGGGAGACTCAAGATGCACGCTCATCGCAAGACCACGAGCCGAACGGTCGGATTGCTCTTTGGGGTAGCACTGCTCGTCTCGATGGCCGGCTGCGGTCCGATCGTGTTCAGCGACACCTCGGGACTCGCCATCGTCGGCAATCCGCCCGTCGAGGCTGCCCCCGAGCCAGAACCGCAAAAGCGCGTGGAGGTCCGGGACGATCGCATCCAGATCAACGAGAAAATTCAATTCGAGTTCGACTCGGCCAAAATCCTCCCCGTTTCGCACGACCTGCTCAACGAGGTGGCGCAGGTCATCAAGGACAACCCGCGGATCAAGAAGATCGAGATCCAGGGGCACGCGAGCTCCGAGGGAAGCGACGCACACAACCTCAAGCTGTCGGATCAGCGCGCCAAGGCGGTCATGAAGTACCTGACCACCAAGGGCGGCGTGAACAAGGACACGCTGACGGCGAAGGGGTACGGGGAGACGCAGCCCATCGCCAGCAACGACACCGAAGAGGGTCGCGAGAAGAATCGTCGAGTCGAGTTCATGATCACCGAGCAGGAGATCGTGCAGAAGAAGGTCGAGATCGACGAGCAAGGCAACGAGAGGGTCATCGAGGAAACGAAGATCTCGGGCTGAGAAGGAGTCAGCGTCATGCGCAAGTCCATCGTCATCATTTCGCTCATCACGTTCGCCGGCGGCTGCACCTTCATCGCGCGCGGGGAGGACCAGTACCGGTCCGACACTCGCGCGGTCCTCGAAACCAAGAACAGCGAGATCAAGAGCTGCTACGACGCCGCGCTGGCCCAGAACCCGGCCCAGTCCGGGACCGTCACGGTGAACTTCACGGTCGAGAAGAAGACCGGCAAGCTCACCAACATCACCACGGTCCCCGAGGAGACCACCGCGCCCGAGACCCTGCAAAACTGCGTGGTCAATGCCATCGACGGGCTGGTCCTCACGCCCGAGGATCGCCGTGACGGCATCGCGACCTTCACCTGGGTGTTCCGGGGTGGAGAGGCCTCCGCGCCCGGAGGCGACCTCCCGACCGAGCCCGACGAGGAGGCCGAGGAGGAACCCGCCTGATCGTCTCGTCATGACTTCGGACGGCGAAGACCCGGGCCCCTCGTGGGGGACCCGGGTTTTTCGTGTCCCGTCGACGGGCGACTCAGACCGCGGCGAGGGCCTGCTCGAGATCTCCGAGCAGGTCGTCGATGTGCTCGATGCCCACGCTGAGGCGGATGAACGTGTCGTGGATGCCGAGCGCCTGGCGGTTCTCGGGCGGGACCGAGGCGTGGGTCATGATGGCAGGATGCTCGATCAGGCTCTCGACGCCGCCGAGGCTCTCGGCCAGGGTGAACAGCCTCACGCGGGTCAGGAAGCGCCGCGCGGCCTCCAGATCGCCCACCAGATACGCGGAGATCATGCCGCCCATCCCCTTCATCTGACGCCGCGCCAGGGCGTGCTGAGGGTGGGACGCGAGTCCCGGATAGATGACCCGCTCGACCTTGGGATGCCCCTCGAGAAAGCGCGCCACGGCGAGCGCATTCTGCGAATGCCGCTCCATCCGCAGGGGCAGGGTC
>CAZYSW010000775.1:0-2492 GCA_964650105.1 uncultured Nannocystaceae bacterium | reverse complement strand
GACACCGGGCAGCCGTCGCGCCTCAACGAGGATGTCTCCCTCGTCGAGTTGGGGAACGAATTCGGCACCGAGACGAGCCGACAGCAGGCCCACACCGAGCAAGACGGCAGCGCCGGCGGCGAGCGTGGGGAGGCGGCGGCGAAGCACGAACGCCAGTACCGGCCGGTAGATCCGGGCGGCGGCGCGCATCAGGAGCGTTTCCTTGCGGTCGGGCAGTCCCCTCAGCAGCAGGCTCGCCAGGACCGGAACGAGCGTCAGGGACAGGATGAAGGCGCCTGCCAGTGCCAACAGCACGGTCGTCGCCATCGGCGTGAACAGCTTGCCCTCCACGCCCGTGAGGGTGAGGATCGGGAGGTAGACGACCGCGATGATCGCCTCACCGTAAACCGTGGCCCGGCGGACTTCGGTGGTGGCCGAGTGAACCACGGTGAGACGTTCCTTTGGTCCGACGGGCCCCGCCCGGGCGGCCTCGCTTAGACGACGTGAGGCGTTCTCGACGACGATGACGGAGCCATCGACAATGATCCCAAAGTCGAGAGCGCCCAGGCTCATGAGGTTCCCCGAGACGCCCATCGCGTCCATGAGCGTGAGGGCAAACAGCATCGACAACGGAATCACCGCCGCGACGATGAGTCCGGCGCGCAGGTCTCCGAGCAGGAGCAGAAGCACGAGGATCACGAGGACAGCGCCCTCGGCGAGGTTGGTGACTGTGGTGCGGATCGTCCGGTTCACCAGCGTCGTGCGGTCGTAGAACGCTTCGACGGTCGTTCCCTCCGGCAGCGTGGGCCCGAGTTCGTCGAGCTTCTCCCGGATCGCCTGCGCGACGATGCGGGGGTTTTCGCCCATCAGCATGAGGGCGGCTCCGGCGACGACCTCCCCCTCGCCGTCCATCGAGGCCGCACCGCGACGCAGGCGAGGACCAAAGCGGACTTCGCCGAGGCTCGCCACCGTGATCGGGGCGCCCTGAGGCGTCGCTCCGAGGACGACCGCCAGCAGGTCATCGCGGCTCGTCACGAGGCCGTCGGTCCCGATGGCGAAGTGTTCGCGGTTTCGCTCGATATACCCGCCTCCCGCGTTGGCGTTCGCCTTCTCGATAGCGCGAACGACCTCCTCGATGGACAGGCCGGCGGCTCGCACCAGGCCCGGATCGAGCACGACCTGGTACTCGCGGTTTTCACCGCCGAAGGTGTTGACCTCGACGACTCCGGGTACGGCTCGTAGCTGCGGGCCGATGTACCAGTCGAGTAGCTCCTCCAGTTCCATCAGCGACATGGACTCGTTGCGGAGCGTGAACTGGTAGATCTCGCCGAGGCCCGTGCTGATGGGTCCCATCTGAGGGTCGCCGTAGCCGTCGGGGATCGCATCGCGGACCTCGGGCATCCGTTCGCTGACCATCTGGCGGGCGAAGTAGATGTCGGTGCTGTCCTCGAAGACGACGGTCACGACGCTGAGGCCGTACTTGGACAGCGAGCGCACCTCGGTCACATCGGGCATTCCTTGCATCGCGCGCTCGACCGGGATGCTGATGTACTGCTCGACCTCCAGGGGCGACAGCGCGGGTGCAGAGGTGACGACTTGCACCTGAATGTTCGTCACGTCGGGCACGGCATCGACGGGCAGGCGTTGCGCCGCACGGAACCCGACGGCAACCAGGATTGCGGTGAGGACGAGGACGGCCACGCGGTTGCGCAGAGACCAGTCGATGACGGCAGAGAGCAGACCCATCTCAGTGTTCGTCCTCTCCGAACGTGTCCCGAAGGAGCGCGCTTTTCACGGTGAACGCGCCCTCCACCACGACCTGCTCCGCTTCCCGTAGGCCATGAACGACTTCGGTGAACTCGTTGTCGGCCTCGCCGAGAACCAGGTCGTGGACCTCGAAGTGCCCATCTTCCTGTCGCACGAACGCAACCGGTTTGCCGAGCATCCGGGTGACCGCCGAGTTGGGGACGGCGACAACGGGCTCGGACCGCTCTCCCGTGGCGACGACGTGGGCCGTTCCGTAGAGCCCCAGGCGAAGGCGCCCGTCGGCGTTCGACAGCGGGATCCGGGCCGACAGGGTGCGTGCCCCGGGATCGACCTGGTGGGAGACGTACTCGACAGTGCCCTCGAAAGCGTCATCGGGGTAGGCGTTGAGGCGCACGGTGGCCGCGCTCCCCGGCTCGACCCGCTCCACGTCGCGCTCGAAAACGTGCGCGAGAAACCACACTTCGTCGGCCGAGACCATCGTAGCCACGACGGTTTGACTCGTGACCGGGGCTCCTGCGACGACGGGTCGATCCAATACGATCCCCTTCATGGGGGACCGAACGTCGAAGGTCACGGCGCGCCGGCCGGAGCGACTGACGCCGAGGGCACGCAGTCGCTCACGCGCCGCCCGTGTCTCGGCCTCCAAGGCATCGGCCTCGGCCTCCGCGGCGATGGCCTCCTGCTGGCTGGCCATACGCTTCTCGACGAGGGCGGTCAGGCGCTCGGCGTTGGCCCGGGCGGACGCT
>CAZYSW010000774.1:0-2497 GCA_964650105.1 uncultured Nannocystaceae bacterium | reverse complement strand
TTAAGGAATCTCATGAGCTGTGCGCCTTCGGGTGTGGTCGGTCTGCGAAGCACGACGAAAGACTACGGCTGCGTGCAGCAGCAAGACACGGCGTCCGGCAGCGACCCGCCATTCGGCCCCGAAACGTGGTCCCAGCGGATAGCGTCGCTGCAGCCGCCCATCATCAGCGACGACGCGAAGAAGCCTGCCTCGCAGTCGAAGCTCGCGCTCACCTCGTAGAAGAGCCCGTAGAACTCTCCTCCGCACGATCCGGGAACCGCGGGGTCCGTGTCGATGCACGTTTGCCCGTACGAGGCGCAGACCTCGGCGCAGGTCTCGAGTCCCTGGTCGGCCATCGCGCAGTAGGCGGTCGGGGGACACTCGCCCTCCCAGCATTCACCTACGCCGCCTACGACTTGGCAGGCGCGATCGCACGCTCCGCAGTGCTCCTCTGACCACAGCAGATCCACACATTCGTCGCCGCACGGCGTCTCCCCCTCGGGGCAGGTCACGGGCCCGGCCGTAGTGCCGGTTGCCGCGCTGTCGCCGGGCCCGCTCGTCGAGGTCAGGCTTGCACCTGTCGTGCTATCCGGTCCGCTGTCGGCCTCGGTCGCCCCCGACCCGTTGCCGTCGCCGGCTGAGGGACCGCACGCCGATATCGCGGCGAGAAGCCATGCTGCCAGGAAGCTCGACGATCGACGACCCGGATTGCTCATCTGTCCAACCTCCATGTCTCGGCGGCGGTCAGCCAGTCATCATAGCCCGGCCCGAGGTGGCTCACCATCGTCTGGTCGAATCCCACCCAGAACGCATCGCTCGGGTCGGCGGCAACCCAGCCGCCCGTACCGTAGAACGTCTCGATCATCGTGAACATCGTGCGGAAGTCCGGCGTCGCGACCGCGTTCAGCCGGAAGACGCGTAGCGCGCTGACCCAGTTGTGCTCGTTGCCCACGCCGGCGGGGCAGGGGTCCTCCACGTTCACCGGGCAGGTCGGGCTCGCTCGCGGGATGTCGAACGCCGTGGCCATCGTCGGACCGCTGATGCTGATGTAGTTCGTTCGGATGGCGCACCCCGGGAGGCACTCCTCGTCGTCGACGTCGTGCCACGACGACGCGGCGTACCAGTGCGCGAAGCCCTCGATCGCCGCCGCGCCCTGCCACTCGCTCGAGAAGAGGAGGTGGTTGGGCGCGCAATCGTTCGGCGTCGTGGGGTATGTGGCCGGGTCGTAGCAGTAGTTGAGGTCGGCCGGTCCGAAGCCGGGGTGGTGCGCGGCCATCGTCTGCTGGTGCCCGTACTCGTGTGTCGCGACGAACTTCCCGTGCCAGGAATCGCCGCCAATCACCACGCTCGGATGGTTGCCGAAGGTGAAGTCGGCCTGCGTGAGGCCCGGCAAGACGTTGGCCTCGTCGTAGCCGACGTAGATGCGCGTATCGTCGAGCGGCTGCTCGCCGAGCGCGGCGAAGCGGTCCTCGGCAAAGGTGATGGCCCAGAACGGGAGATCCACCGCGCGGGCGGCGGGAGGAACGAACGGGATGACGACGATGGTTTCCCCGCTGGCGTCCGCTGGAAGGCCACCCACGTTGGGGATCTCGAAGTCGCAGACCGTCATCGTGTCGTCGCAGTTGTAGCCGACGATTTGGTTCCCGGTCGCGGGCGCGCTCGGATCCTGCGGGTCGCCCCACACCGACCAGCGCGTCCACTCGACCGTGAGAGTGGTGTTCACGTCGTCGAGGTCGAAGTCGGCGCAGCCAGCATCGTCGGGCTCGGGCGGCGGCGGCTGGATACCGCAGTTACACGCCGGGTCGGGATCTTGTGGAAAGGGAGCCCATCCGCCGAGCGGTCGCCAGCCCCAGACGACCTCGCCGGTGGAGTCGTCGCGGATCCGCGCGAGGCGCCGCTGAGCCGGGTAGCTCGTGGGTCCGAGGTTGCGTCCGTACTCCTCGTCGAACTCTTCGCCATCGGCAGCGCGCGGGGACGCGTCCCAGAACTCGTCACCAATGTCGAAGTAGAGGCAAAGCCGGTGTGGCACCGCTTGCGCCTCGGGCGACCACGACGCGACAGCCATCACGACGGCCAGCCCTGCGAGCGCGGGATGACCAACGCCGACCCGAACTCGCAGATCACAACACGCCATGTCACCGAGTCTCGATCCCGGAGCGCCGCCGGTCAATGCGAACGTCGCCGTTACGAGCGGTCGCCCCGGGACGGGCTTGCGCGAACACGCGCATCGGCTCATGCTCGTTCTCCGCGGCCGCGCTCGGTCGCCAGAGCTGCGATGCTGATCTGCGCCGCCAAGTCGCGTGTCTTCCTACCCATAGGTGCCCGGCACCGCGACTGCCCCTGCCTCACCCCACCAGCCGCTCTTCGGCCCCGCGCAGCAGCCCGAGCAGCCGCCGCGGGTAATCACGTCCGCTTTCGGAAGTGACTCTACTTCGAGGCCTGGCTGCGGCCACGCCCGCCGCGTCCATCGCGGCGTCCAGCTCGGCCAGGAGCTTGCGGGTGCGGGCGTCCGGCTTGC
>CAZYSW010000773.1:0-2506 GCA_964650105.1 uncultured Nannocystaceae bacterium | reverse complement strand
GGGCCCACAGCCGACGACCAGGACTCGGTGGTCGTCGACCTGCTTGCTGTGCCGGATCGCCTCCATCACCACGACGCGAGCGATCAGCAAAAAGACCAGTTGAACCGGGCCGAAGATGAAGACGAAGGCGCGGGACAGAAAGTCGAGCTTGAAGACGAACGACGCGGCGATGAGTAGCGCCAAGCCCATCCCCACCGCACGCACGTAGCGCAGCGCCAGCCGGCCGTAGCCACTGCGGAAATCGGAGGTCTTCGAGCGATGAAGGGCGAACGCCCACAACGGGAGCATGCCGAGGAGGACCTGGTTGTAGCCCTCGACGACCATCACCGGTCCGAGGTCGCCGATGCCCGACAACCATGGCGGCAGCAGCGGAGCCAGGGCCGAAAGCCACTCCCGCAGGTACAGCGCGGCCACGAAGGCCAGCGCCGAGACGGCGACGTCGAGCACGAGGAGCAACTGCCGAAACACCACCGTTTGCTGGCGCGTCATGCCGTTCGTCTCCTGAGCCGGGGTCTTCGGTTGCGCCTTCCGGCGCGCCGACGGGGTCGAATCCCCCTGACGCCCACGTACCCTGGCAAACGAACCAGGCCTGGCTACACCCCATGCGGAGGTTTTTTCTGCGCGGGTCTTTCGATGGTGGCGCCCCGTCACCGCGACCGAGCGGCGTTCACGGCCGCTTCTCGGCCGGGTGGTCGGCCCCCGCCGACCGTTCAACGCGTTGCGGGCTCGGACGCGAAGCGGGCATCCCCGGCCGCGATGGCCCACGTGGCCGTGAGTAGTTCGCCGAGGGGGTGAGGTCCGACCGCTTCCTGCGGATCGAGCCCGGCGTCGCGCATCAGGAGCTCGAGAAGCTCGACTCCGGCGCGGGTCATCTTCGGTCCGTTGCTCGGCAGCGCGATTCCCCGTGCTCGAGCGTGATGCTCGACGAGCCGACGAACCAGATCATGGCCCTGCTCGTCCGCGTGCATCGCCACGCACACCAGTGCGGGTCCCGGGTCCTCGAACTGGGCCAGCTCGGAGGGATCCGCCCACAGCCGTTGCCCCTCGCGCGTGGTCAAACCGATGGCCGGTGCACTGCCGCGGGCCGTTCGCGGCCTCCGGCGACGCCAGGGAAACCGAGTCAGGATCCGCTGCAGCTTGTGTTCGGTGAGGTGCGCCATGCGAGGCTGCGCGGATGTTAGCCCGCATCGTCGAGCGGGGGCACGAGAAATGGGGCAAAGGACCGACCGCGGGCGGCCGTGCGAATCTCCCCATCGAAGGCCCGGACGGCCGCCTCGGCGAGCCGCCTCCGCGACCAGACGCGACGACGCCGACGGCGCAAGACGATGGTTGCACCGCGTCACGCCCGGCGTCGCGCCACGCGTCGCGTGGGTGCGAGCCCTCCACCATCGGCGATTCACGCGGTGCGACGCTTCACGGCACTGTACGCCTCGATGAGCTCGGCCGCGGCTCGCTCGACGTCCTCGGCGGTGGTGAAGCGTCCGATGCTCAAGCGCACGGCCCCGCGTGCGTCCTCGGGCCGTAGACCCATGGCGGCGAGCGTTCCACGAGTTCCGCCCGCATCGCCGTGACACGCCGAGCCCGTCGACGCGCAAACCGTGGCCGCCCGTTGCAGGACGTCGGCGCCGTTGGCCCCGGGAAAACGGATGTGCAAGGTTCCCGGAAGCACGTCGGCACCCTCACCGGTGCGCTGGATCCCCACGATGGCGACTCGGAGGCGCTCCCACAGGGTGTCCCGCAACGCGCGTTGGCGTGCAGCCTCGATCTCGAGGTCGGTGGATGCGAGATGACAGGCCGCACCGAGGCCCACGATGGCGGCAACCGGCTCGGTGCCCGCTCGGATTCCGTTCTCCTGGCCTCCTCCGCTCAGCAGCGGCTCCGGTCGGATCCCCCGGCGCACCCACAACGCACCGATTCCTCCCGGTGCGTAGATCTTGTGTCCCACGACGGTGAGCAGGTCGACGCCGAGCGCCTCGACGTCCACCGGGACCTTACCCACGGCCTGCGCGGCGTCGGTGTGCACCACCACTTCGGCCGCCCCCTCGCGAGCGAACTGCGAAACCTCGGCGACCGGCTGCAGGACCCCGGTCTCGTTCTGCGCCAGGATCACGCTCACGACGCCCGCGGGACGCCGCAGGATCTCACGCGCCGCGTCGAGATCGACCACCCCCTGCCCGTCGACGGGCAGGACGTCGCACGTCCACCCCTGCGCTTCCAAGCGCTCCGCCGCCGTCTCTACGGCGGGGTGCTCGACCGCCGAGACGACCACGCGCCGAAGCGCACGGGGGAAGCCGCACACCGCCAGATGATCGGCCTCCGTCCCGCCGGACGTGAAGACGATCTCGTCGCTGTCCGCATTGATGAGCGCCGCCACCCGAGCACGCGCCTCGGCGACCGCCGCTGCCGCCCGGCGTCCGTACGCATGCCCGCTCGACGGGTTGCCCCATCGCTCTCCCAACCACGGCAGCATCGCGTCGCGCACGGCGGGGTGCACGGGGGTCGTCGC
>CAZYSW010000772.1:0-2521 GCA_964650105.1 uncultured Nannocystaceae bacterium | reverse complement strand
ACGCTTTCCACCGGCGCGCCATTGTTCTCACGGTAGGCGTTGAAATCGCCGCCCATCGGAAACGGCAACGGATACTCGGCGCACCCGGACTCCCCACCGTCATCGCCCGAGCCACCCGAGCCAAAGGTCGTCGTCTCCGTGCCACCGGTGGTGCCGCTGGGATCGACCGTCGTGCCACCGTCCGGGCAGCCGCAGAGCATGAGGACATGGATCAAGCTCGCACAAACGATTCGTGTCCGCATTCTCGCCTTCCTCGCTGCTCACGGCCTCGCCAACATCACGGTCAAGCTCCCTGCATCGTCAGAGGATCGCCTGAACGCGAGGTCGGAAACCCCATCGCCCGTGAGGTCGGCGCTGGTCAGGTCGCCAGCCCCCAACCCGTCGATGATCTTCGTCATGGTCGTCGGCCCGCTGAGCGGATCGGGGAGGAGCACGACGTCACGGTATCGTCCATCCACGGTCGGGGAGGAGCCGACGGATATGCCGATCTCCGCGTCGCTTCCGCTGCCATCGAAATCCCCGACGACGATCCCAGTAATGCTGTCGGTCCCGCCGCTTGCGAGGTCGTAGCCGGCAAGCTCGAGTATGCTGGGCGCCGCAAAGCCGCCGTCGCCGGTGCCCTGCAACGCCGCGACGGCTGTCCGGCTCCGCACGACGAGGTCCAGGTGTCCATCGCCATCGAGGTCTCCGAGGGCGATCTGTTCCGGTACCGTCCCCGCCGGTCCTCGCCAGTGCTCGACGAACGCCCCGGCTTGGGCCCGCGTGACAACGATCTCATGCTTGGCGGGATCATAGTCGGCGTGCTTGTATGCGCCATCGAGGTTGCCGGCGACCACGATCTCCGGCGATGCGTCGGCGTCGAGGTCTGCCACCGCAGCGAAGCTGCCGGACCAAAGCGTCTGGAAGCCCGTCATCACCGGACCGCTGAGGACCCATTCGCCCGCAACGCGCTCCATCAGGACGGGGGCCGCATAGAGATCGGGAGGGCTTTCGGGCGCCTCGTCGAATGCGACCACCTCCGCTACGCCATCGCCGGTGATGTCGGCGGCGGCGATGGGATAGTTGCAGAAGGACGGATCGTAGCTGCCGCAGGCTCGCGGTTCCTCGCGCACGTCGATCTCGTCACCAATGCGTCGATGGAACCGAAGCGTGTCCCGCGTCGGGAGTGCGACCTCGGTCCCCAAGTCGGGGCCGAAATGTCCATCGAACTTCGCGCTCCCGTGGGAGCTTAGCTTACAAGGCAGATCGCTCCCGACGACGTCTACCGCCCCGTCCACGACGCGGGCGTAGTGTAACGTCCCAGGACTCGGACCCGCGCAGAGCATTAGTTCCTGCGCGGCATTGTCGCTGTCGACGGCGATGATGCCGCTAACGTTGCCCAACTCGGGAACATCCACGCGCTCGAAGCAGAACACCCCCGACTCCGGCTCCCCGTCCCCGCAGCCCGCAGGCATCCCCGTGTCGTCGGTGGCCGAGCCCGTCGCCGACCCATCGCCGGGCTTGCCCTTGCTCGGCCCGCACCCGAGAGTCAAGCCGGCGAGGAACCCCAACGCGACGCTTCCGAGGAGCCATCGGGAACGGGCCATCACGTCAAGAACATCACACCAGACAATCACCCTGCCCGACGGCCGGCCCGAATTCCCACGCCAACAACTCGAACGCGGCCGCTCGCGTCTTGCGCGCCCGGGCACACGACGTCGGCGACACGGGGCGTCCGCATTTGGCGCTTGCGCTCAGCGCACCGGCTCTTGTTCGCCGCAGCACCGCGGCTCGCGCTTGTGTTCGAGCTTGACGATCACGCCGTCGGCGTCGCGCATAGCGTGCTCCCGAGTCATAATCTTGGTTCGGACCGCGACGATCATCCCGAAATCCCCGTCCCAAACGTGCCGTGCTCAGCAACCCACGTCTCGGCACGAGACCACGTCTTCTCCGCCGTTGGTGCGAAGCCACCGGCACGACGGCTGTCCATCGTCTTGTACCTGGTCGATGCACGCCAGACATGCCACGCGATCGAGTTCCGTGCCTGCGGCTCGGTCGACCAGCCCGGTGCACTTCGGCGACGATGCCGAAGTCGGCACGCTCACCGCGCCCGCCGCACCGAGTAGCCGCGTCGAACCTCCGCCGCATGGCCAGGGCCAGCGCGCCGGCGACGGCCGAGCACGAACAGCGCCGCCAACATGCGAGCCTCCGGGCCAAGCAACGCACGAGCGCCCGCACGCCACAGGGAGAGCACCGCACACCGCTTGGATCGCCTGCGAGTAGCGATCGGCCAAACCTTCAGCATCGGCGACGAGCCCTCGCAGATGCGGACGGCTGTCATTGGAGCCGCTCCCGCAGCAGCGCGAGCACGTCGTCGATCGCTTCGTCTGCCTCCCGTTCACGCCGTCGGGAGTCGGCGCTACGGGACCCTGCGATCAGAGCGCCGGTGGCCAGCGCATCGCGCCGATGATCTTCACTGGCGACCACGTCCAGCCACGACACGAGACGGCCCCGCCGGTTGGCTAGGCAGCGTTGTTCGGGT
>CAZYSW010000771.1:0-2530 GCA_964650105.1 uncultured Nannocystaceae bacterium | reverse complement strand
CGAGAAGCGGACCGCAGCGATCGAGCCCAGCATCGACCTTCATGCCGCCGAGCGTGCCGACCCATCGCCGCAGCCGCAGCGGCTTCTTGGAGGGCGGTCTGGCAGCAGGTCACGCACGCGTCGCGACATCGATGCCGGCGATGGTTCGCATCAGAACGGGATCTCATCGTCGTCGGGTCTGCCGAACTGAATGTCGTGATCGCCGGCATCGTCGCGGTCTGTCCGCTGACACTCTTTCGCCACGACATCCCAGTCCACGTCGCACTCTTCCTGTCCCCTCCAGACTTCCCAGAACTCGGGATCGGCCGACTGTGGCCGATGCTCCTCCTTCGACTCTCGAATCCCCGTGAGCTCGGGAAGCGATGACGTCCACCCCAAGAGCACGCCGCGCAACGAGATCCTGATCCCGGTCGTTCACCAGTCGGTGGAGCAAGAACGTGTTGCACTGCGCAAGAACCCGACAAGGAATTTTCCGCCCTCGCTTCCCCGGTGTGGTTCAGACTACGTGCCCGAGGATGAAGGATAACGCTGCGGTATGCCCGGGCGAAGATCCGCCGCTCACCTGATGCCACTGGACATCGTGGTTCCGTAGACCGTTTCGACGCTTCGCGAAATCTTCAACGACGACGCGATCTTGGCCGCAAAGCCTCGAAACGCCTACGGAACCTCCGCTCCGGATCGCTCCGCATGGATCCCGATGACTCCCCATCGGGATCCATGCGTTCGAGTGCTCGAGCCGCAAGCCCGGAACCTGGCGAGACCGCTTGACGTAGAAGCACGCTGGAGAATCCCTGGTGAGCCCTCGTCGGCGCCGTGTTCCCTGGTATCGCAGGCACCCCGCTGACCGGCATGCATGGACCACGAGATCCTACCGGTTGCCAGGTGGTTGCCAGGATGACGGCCGAAATTGCGAAAGGCCCCGAAGGGCCTCTCCGTTTGCGCATCCGGAAGGATTCGAACCTCCGACTTTCGGTTCCGTAGACCGATTTCTTGCTCAATCGCCATCAAGCTCGGTCAACGTCCATCAAGCAGAAATCCTCATAGTTGCTCATCATTCCCCTCAAACGGACAACGTGCGCGGTTGACGTGACTTGACCGAGCTTGAGTCCGGTTGGTCCCCATGTGGTCCCCAACTCCGGCGCGGGGTAGGATGGATCGCCCGAAAGGTCGGAGGTCCGCATGGTCACCAAGCTGAACACCACCGCCATCCGCAAGGCGAAGAAGCTCGCCGCCGAAACCGGCAAGCGCGTCGACGTGTGGGACGAGACCTTCAAGGGCCTGTTTGTCCGCATCACTCCGCGCGGAAACGTGACCTACTTCGTGAAGTACCGGTCGCGGGGTGTGCAGCGCAAATACAAGGTCGGCACCAAGCTCGCCCCGGACGAGGCGCGCGTCGAGGCCCGCAAGGTCCTCCGAGAGGTCGACAAGGGCAACGACCCGCAGGTCGCCAAGATGGAGGACCGCAGCGCGATGCGCATGGTCGACCTGCTCGGGGACGGTCAGGACGAGGACCCCAAGAACGGCAAGTACACCGGCTGGTACTTGAAGACCTATGTGAAGACGGCGGGCAGGTCGGTCGACGGGAAGCGGACCGCGAAGACCGACCACAGCATCGACACCGACCGCAGCTACATCAACAAGCACCTCCGCTCGCGCACGACGCTGCTCCGCAAGCGCGTCGATGCGGTGACCGTCGCCGACCTCCAGAAGATCAAGGCCGACGTTCGCCCGGGCACCTGGCGCAAGCTCCGAGACATCCTGCGGGTGTGCTTCCGACACGCCGAGGAACTGGGCGTCATCGTGGCGGGAAGCAACCCGGCATCGAAGGTGCCGGCCCGCCCGGGTGGAAAGTGTGAGCGCTTCCTGACCCCTGCGGAGCGCAAGGCCCTCGAAGCAGCACTCGCCCGAGCGGCAAGAATCGGACCGTGGATGAAGGGCCAGCCACGGGGAACGAAGGGAGGTCTGTCGCCGGGGTACGTCCGGCTTTTTCGGTTGCTCATCCTGACCGGTTGTCGCCTCAGCGAGATTCGATTGGTGCGTTGGGAGAACGTCGACTGGCACCATCGAGTGCTTCACCTCGATCAGAGCAAGACGGGGCCGGCCAAGGATGTCCCGCTCACGAAGCAGGCCATCGCCTTCCTGAAGAAGGAGCGGGGGCCCACTCCGCGCGTCGGGTTGGTTTGCTCGACGCCGGACGGCAAGCCTCTCCAGGAGGGGAACGTGCAGCGAGCGTGGCGTGCGATCCGAATGGAGGCGAAGCTGACCGGTGTGCGTCTGCACGACCTGCGACACTCGTGGGCGAGCGATGCGGTCTCCGCTGGCGTGCCGCTCGTCGTCGTCGGCAAGGTGCTCGGGCACAAGTCACCCGCGACCACGGCCCGGTACGCGCACATCCACGACAAAGCCCTCCGTGATGGTCTGGAGGCGGCCGGAGCCGCCATCGAGGCGGCGACCAAGGGTTAGGTCTCCGTCTCCAGCGTCGAGCGGACGAGCTTCGCGTCGCGCCAGGCACGAAGGTCGGCGACGCGAT
>CAZYSW010000770.1:0-2530 GCA_964650105.1 uncultured Nannocystaceae bacterium | reverse complement strand
CTGGCTGCGGTTGTCGTCGAGGGCGCTCTTGAGGATGGAGAGCGCCTTCTGGAACGCCGGCACGATCTTCGGCGTGATGGCGTAGTCGCGCAGCGTCGCCTCGGGCTTGGCGATGCCGTCGGTGAGGCCCTGGACGAAGTCGCCCTAGCGGACGGCTTCGGGCAGATCGAGGAGGTCGTGTACGAGGGTCGTCATGCGTCGTCTCCGGTCGCCACGTACCGCGCAGGGCGGCCATCGAGCTTCTCGACTCGCCCGTCGGCGAGCAGCACCTTGAGGGCCTTGTTCACGAGGGGCTTCGTCGCGCCGACCTCGCTCGCGAGCTCCTCGACCGTCGGCCCCTCGGGGGGCTCGGCGTCCTCATCCTCTTCGGCGTCTTCGTCGACCTCGGGCGTCCAGCGCAAGAGCTCGTCGGGGTCGAGGGTCTTCTTCTTCGGCGCCGCGGGAGGCGTCCAGGTGCGCAGGTCATCGGTCGCCTTGGTGAAGTCGACCGCGACGCCGAGCCCATGAGCTTCGCCCGCCACGAAGTCGCGGAAGAACTCGCCGAGCTTCATGCCGCCGAAGGCGTCGCTCGGCTCGTTGTGCCACTGGAGCAGCCACGGCACCCGCTCGGCGAGGCCGGCGAGGAGCGGCACGAGACGCTCGCCCGTCCAGCCATCTTCGGTCTTGCGACGCTGGTAGAGGGCCGCGAGGGCCTGCGCCACCTGGAGGTGATCCCAGCCGGCCCACCCACAGAGCGGCGTCGGATCGTCCTCGTTGTTGCCCGCAGGGACGGTGACGAAGCGCTCCTTCGGCACGTCGAGCTTGCCGCGCAGGCCCCAGTAGTGCCGCAGGAAGTCCTTGTTCGCGTACTTGTCGGGCACCGGGATGGCCTTGAGGCCCAGGCGCTTCAGCTCGGGCTCCAGCTTGCCTTCGTCCTCGAGCCGCTGAAGCCGCCAAGTCTCCTCCCAGGCGGCGCGCTTCTCCATGCCGGTCTCGGCGTAGCGGAAGCCAGCGAGGAAGGGCACCCCCTCAGCGTCGACCAGATCCGACACCAGCTTCACGAGGTCCGCGCCGCTGTCCTCGGTGAGCAGCTCGTAGGCCGCCTGCACCGCAGCGTCGCGCCCGAGGTCGAGGGCGAGCTGCCGCGCGGTGCGCAGCTCGGGCGTCGGCTGCTCGCGGAACACGGCCTCGATGCGCTCGAGCAGCCAGGTGCGCACGGCCTCGCGGAACGCCTTGGCGTCGTCGGGCGGCGACCAGCGGCGCTTCGTCTCGGGCGTCTCGAGCAGCCGGAGCTGCCGGCCGCGCTCGGGGTCATCAAGGAGGCGGAGGCGCTGGCGGTAGAGGTCGGCGAGCGGACCGTCGACGTCGGCCGGCGCCTCGCGCTTGTGCACGCGGAACCACTCCGAGGCCGAGATGTCGCTGTCGACTTCGCGGGCGAGCCGCACCTCGAAGGGGCGGTGGTTCGGTTCGACCGGAACGCGCACGGCGTCCACCGAAGGCGCCGTCACCGTGGGCAGGCCGAAGATGCCGTAGACGCGCCAGTCCATCTCCTCTTGCAGCGAGACGAGGATGCCGCGCAATCGCGCTCGCTCGGCGAGGGTGCGGGTGCGAGCGTCGCGGAGGGCAGGTAGCGAAGGGGCCTCAGCGAGGGTGGCGGAGACGACCTTGTTGGCGGCGTGCTCGGCCATCGCCTGCACGGTTTCCTCGGCCGCGATCACGAGTTCGAGGAGGCGCTCGCGCAGCACGTCGAGGTCGGGGACCGGGAGCTGCTGGAGGAGGTTGCCCGCGTACTCGAGGCGATCCTGCCAGGGCGTCTTCGAGAGCCGAGCTCCCTCGCCACCAACCTGGTCCCCGCCCTTTGGGAACATGACCAGGCGGCACCAGAAGCCGACGGCGGAAGAATTGAGGTAGCCGAGGAGGAATTGGTGGTCGGCTTCACCGTACTGCGTTTGCAGTTTGATGATCGGAGCGTGCCGATTGAACACCTTGTGAGTGCGGTCGAGGACGAAGTTGTTGTGCGTAGATACGAAGGCAAACGCGATAGTCAGAGGGGTTCGAAACCGGTGAGCAAAGTACATGGAGTACTCGCTCCAGCGCAGACCACGTTCGATCTGGGTCTTGCCGTAGGCAACCCGGATAACGAGCCGGTGCTTCAGCGGCCAAAGCACCCTCTCGACCTGTTGGTCTGCAACAGCATCGAGACTGTGAGCGTCGTACGGCCAGATGCACAACGTCGCCCCGTCGATCACCCAATCCCTTAGGTCCTTTCCGGTGATGAAAGGCTGGACGTAGGCGCTGGCAATACCTCGCCGCGTCGCAGCGCGTCCGACTACGAATGCCTCGTCGTCGCGGGTCACTGCCCCGAAGCCCATTTCAGATGTGAGCGCAGCCAGCTCGTGTACGCCCCCGTCGTCGATCACTCGCTTGAGCGCCAGAGCGCCGCCGCCTACCAGGACCCATGGATGCGTCCCGACCGTAGTGCGCGAGAAGCTCTCGACCGAGACATGCTCTGACTCCGACCCAACAGATGAATGCTGGGCGACGATCGCGG
>CAZYSW010000769.1:0-2533 GCA_964650105.1 uncultured Nannocystaceae bacterium | reverse complement strand
TTCCTGGGCGTTCCCTTCAACATCGCTTCCTACGCGCTGCTCACCATGATGGTCGCCGAGGTGACCGGCCTCGAGCCGGGTGACTTCGTGCACACGTTCGGCGATCTCCACCTGTATTTGAACCACATCGAGCAAGCACGACTTCAGCTCGCACGCGAGCCGCGGGCCTTGCCGACCATGCGGATCCAGCGGCGACCGGAGAGTATCTTCGATTTCCGCTACCAGGACTTCGAGCTGAGCGGCTACGACCCCCATCCCCACATCAGGGCGGAGGTCTCCGTCTAGCCGAATCCAAGAGAGTCCGACACGCAGAGGTCCGGCGAGGCCACGACACCGTCTTTGTCGACGCTGCCGGTGTCGCTCGACGCTCGGGACATGTCCGGTTTGCTTCGGTCTCGCGCCTTGTCGGAGCGACCGCCGACGGCGTCGTCACCCACGCGACGTCTCGG
Organism: uncultured Nannocystaceae bacterium; assembly: GCA_964650105.1. GTDB lineage: Bacteria > Myxococcota_A > Polyangia > Nannocystales > Nannocystaceae > CAZYSW01. Next base: position 2,084 of record CAZYSW010000769.1, on the reverse strand, counting down.
AGTCCTGCTCGTCGGTCGTGTCGCTCGACGTCGGGGTGCCCGCGTCGGCACCGATCAGCGGGGAGGCGGGGGGCGTGTCGCCCCGCTCGAGGATGCAGAACGCGTAGGGGTACGGATTCTTCTCGTCGGGCGCGTGATCCTCACGGCTGCGCTCGATCCACGCGGGGCCGATCTCCGGGAAGTGTACGTCGCCTTCGAACACCGCGTCGATCCGCGTGACGTACAGACGGTCCGCGCGCGGCAATGCGGTCTGGTACAGCGCCGCGCCTCCGATGACGAACACCTCCGGATCGCCGGCGGCCTCGCCGAGCGCGAGGGCGTCGTCGAGCGATCCCACGACGATGGCGCCCGGGGCATGGACTCGACCCGACCGGGTCACCACGACATTGGTCCGTCCCCGCAGGGCCTTGCCGATCGAGCACCACGTCGCGCGCCCCATGATGACGTGGTGCCCCGTGGTGGTTTGCCGAAACCAGCGAAGATCGGCGGGCAGATGCCACGGGAGCTTGCCCTCGCGACCGATGAGCCCGTTGCGATCCACCGCGACGATGAGACTGACGAGCATGGCAACCGCAGGAGGACCGGCGCCTTCGCGCCGCCTCCGGGAAGTACCACGAGCGCGGCGGCGTTTCGCGGTTGCGCGACGCGGGGGTGTCGCGGCAGGGGCGCTCGGTCGCGTGCGGACCCGACCGTCCGCGGGTCGCCGAGCCCGAATCTCGGCAGACCCGGCCCACGCGTGCGATCGGCCGTTCGAGGGGACCGGTCACACCCCCCGAAGCGGCCGTCGTGCGCCGACCCCCGCCAATGGTTGCCCATCGACGGTTGTGCCGAACGCGCGAGCCGATGCGCTGCCGGGATGCGCCCGAACGGCTCGCATCCCCAGGTGGGTGCTCCATCTCGGCTCGCGGCGACGAAGGTTCCTGGCAGGTTGTCTATTTTGCGTTTCGTGCCAGATACTAAGGTGGCCGGGTTTCGATCCGGGCGAGCGATGGAGTTTGTCGTCAGCACCTTGCCGTTGCGTCGGCTGTCCGAGCTGTGGCCGATGCTCGGTCTGGTCGTGGGCCTTCGGTCGACCGACGCGTCGGCTGCCCAGACGGGTCGGACGACGTCGAGCGATGTCGCGACACCGACGATCGGTGGGCACCTCGATGCGGGTGTCTTCGCCGAGCGCACCGCGCAACGCGATGCCGCGGCCGTTTCGCCGCACGTCGGTCTGGCCATTCGCGCGCGTCCCGAGGTGGAGCTCCTGTTCGCAGGCGGTGTTGCGACGCTGTCGCAGAGCGAGGCGGGGACCGTCTCGCGGCACGCTCGGGCGGCCAATCTCCTCATCGGTATGCGGTTCGTTCGGGAGCGTCGGTCCACCCGCTGGGTCCGCGCGCGCCTGGGCATGGATTTCGCCTTGCCCACCGGCTTCGCGCTGGGCGAGGACGAGGCGGAAGCCGTCGATCTCGCGCTGGCGTCCCGGGGTGGTTGGTCGCCCTGGCAGTGGTCCCCCGCCATGCTCGGGTTGGTGGTGCCCGCTGAAATCCGCGCACAGGTGATGCGGCGATGGGTCCTGGGGGTGGATGCCGGCGTCGCCGGACTGTTTTCCGCCTCCGATCAGCCCGGTTTTCCGGGGGCCGTGGCTCAACTCGCCGGCGAGGCGCGTTTCGTCGCCCCGTGGCTGGGCGCCGGCGTGCGGTTGCAGGGGATCTACAACGGACGCAACGAGGTCGATACCACGCAGGCCGCTGTGGTGCCCTTCGTCGATGCGAGCTTGTGTCGCAAGGCTTCGGGCCGGCGTGTCCGGGGCGTCATGGGCATGACCGATCCCGACTGTCCGGTGTTCGCCGTCGCACGGATGCACGTCAATCTCGATGCCCCCTATGGCTTCATCGGCTCCGAAGCCGCCCGCGTGTGGGGGCTGCAGCTCGCCCTGGGTTGGGCGGTCTACTGACCCGGGCACTCGCGCGCGCCTTCCGCTGCACGAACGTGGCTCTAGCCGGCGTGTGACCGCTCGCACTCGGGTCGCACCGACGGGTCACCATGCCGACCGAAGCCTCGCCAGGCGTGACGACCAACGGACCCCGTCGACCACCTCGACG
>CAZYSW010000768.1:0-2534 GCA_964650105.1 uncultured Nannocystaceae bacterium | reverse complement strand
CGAAGCTGCATCATCCCGACCGAGGAGGCGATGTCGAGCGCATGGCCGAAATCAACGCGGCCTATGAAGAGGCGAGGAGGGAGAGAGGATGAACCGAGCAGAAGCAAAAGAAGTCGCCGAACGGATCGACGGCATGGCCTTCGAGGTCACCGACTGGGAAGCCAACTTCCTCGAGTCGATCCTCAACAGCGACCGCGACCCGTCGCCGAATCAGGCCAAAGTGCTCGAGGATATGCTCTCGAAGTACGAGGAAAGGGGAATGCTGTGACCACAACCGCCCAAACAGAAGCTGTCACCATCCGCGGCGAGTTCCAGCGCGTCCTGCGCGAGCGAGGCGCGTGGTTCGTCGGCTTGCTCGTCGATGCGGAGACCAGCGAGAAGGTTGCCTTCTCCCATGTCTCGCCGATGATTCCGCCCATCGGGTCCGAGCTCGCCGTCACCGGCGTGTGGGAGGACCGCGGCTTTGGTCCGCAGCTCAAGGCAGAGCGTCTGGCGTACAGCAACCCCGCAACACGCGAAGGGGCCGTGCGCATGCTCAAGGGTCTGCCCGGCATCGGGCCTTCGCGGGCTGCCTGGCTCGTCGACAAGCTTGGCGCCGAATCGGCCATCCAGAAGCTCCTCGCCAACCCGGACCAGCTCGTTGACGTGCCAGGCATTGGGCGTCGCGGTGCAGACGCTGTGAAGCGTCTCAAGGAGCAACGCGATCTATTCGACGTCGAATCCCGCCTGGCTGAACTTGGCCTCGGCTCCGCCCTGCGCACTCGAGTGCTCGAACACTTCGATGGACCGGAGAACACACGCCGCGTCCTCGATTCCAACCCGTATCGCTTGGTCAGCGTGGACCGCGTCTCGTTCCGCCACATCGACGACTACCTGCTCAAGATGCAGCGTTTCGCTCCCGACTCGCCATTCCGCGGTGCCGCGGCAATAGTCGAGGCGTTGAAGGTGCAGGCAGAAGACGGCCACACGTGGGTGCCGCGCAGCGGGCTCGGCGCCGCCCTGGACAAGCTCAAGCTACCGGTCCCCGTGCCGGCCGGCATCATCGAGACTTCGCTGGCCGAGGCCGTGCATCGCAAGCAGGTCCTGATTGTTCACGGACCAGACGCCGACAGCGAAGAGGGATACGCCGCTCCGACCATCGCCCGTGCGGAGGACATCATTGCGGAGTACTTCACGCGCCTGCTGGAGGCGGAACCGCTCCCCGTCTCCGGCGCACTCCCTCGCGAGGTTGCCGAACAGCTCACCGACGAGCAGCGTCGCGCCGTAGACCTCATCTCCACCGGCAACCTCCTCGTCCTCACGGGCGGGCCCGGTACCGGCAAGACGTTCACCACGCGCGCGATCCTCGACATCCTCGGTCGCGAGCGCACGCTTATAGTCGCCCCCACGGGTAAGGCTGCAAAGCGCGCCAGCGAACTGACCGGCGCGGTAGGGGAGACCATCCACCGTCTCTCGATGCGCCTCGCCAATCTCGCTGAGGCGATTCGCTCCGGGGAATTGAACGAGCGCGCCTGGCCTCGAGCGATCATCATCGACGAAGCCTCGATGCTCTCCGTCGACGTCGCGGCGATGCTCCTCTCGGCGCTCGATCCGTACGACCTCAACTTTCCCCTCGTGCGCATCGTCCTGGTCGGCGATATCGACCAGCTTCCTCCCGTCGGACCCGGCGCCGTCCTCCGCGATTGTCTCGCCACGCGCAGCATCCCCTGCGTCCGCCTGACCAAGATTCATCGCCAGGCGGAGGGAAGCGCCATCGTGCGCAACGCCCACCGCATCATCCACGGCGAGAAGCCGGTCGAGCCAGAGACCTCGGACTCGACCGGCACGAAGGATTGGTATCAGTTGCTCGTCGCCAAGGAGGAACGCGACGACCTGCCGCGCAAGATCCTGGCAATGCACCAACGCATTCAGCAGCGCTTCGGCATCGACACGCGCGAGATCATGGTCCTGTCGCCCCAGCGCGCCGGTTGCGTTGGCATCAACGCGCTCAACGTCGCCCTGCGTGGGATCCTGAACCCGCCCAGCGACGACCCCACCGAGCCGTTCGTCACAATGCCATTCGCCGAACGCGGCGCCGCCAAGGGAGCCGAGCGCCCAACGCTGCGCCGTGGCGACCGCGTGCTAGTCACGCAGAACGATTACCGCCTCGGCGTCGTGAACGGGGACCTCGGCACCGTCCAGGAGATCATTCCCGGCGGCGGACGACGCGACGAAAGCGGCAAGCTCATCGAGGATCAGATCCTCGTGGCCATCGACGGTTCCGGCGAGGTCGTGACCTTCGCCGGGCAGAGCATCACGTCGCTGCGTCATGCCTACTGCATGTCGGTCCACAAGTCACAAGGCAGCGAGGCGCGCGCGGTGATCGTCGTCGCCAGCTCTTCGCACTACATCATGCTCGGCCGCCGCTTGCTCTACACGGCCGTCACGCGCGCCAAGGAACTGCTCGTCCTCGTGGGCGATCATCCGGGCCTCGCCATGGCCCTGCGCGACAAGACCGAGGAAACGCGCCGCACGCGGCTGGCAGGGATGCTGGC
>CAZYSW010000767.1:0-2536 GCA_964650105.1 uncultured Nannocystaceae bacterium | reverse complement strand
ACCCGCGCGGCGTGCGGGGTGAGAAGGCTGCCGACGGCAGTGCTGGCCAGGCGCGCCAGACGTCCCCTACAAGGGAATGCACGACACTTGCTTGGTTTCCGTCGTTGCACCACCCCGCAGATCGGTTGCAACGACGCGCAGCTCGTGCGGGCCCGTGAAGTCGATGGACTCCACCTCCGGCGCCATCAGCACGTCGTCGATGTAGTAGCGAACCGTTGCGAGGTCGTCATCGGGATCGGACACCGATACATCGTCGAAGTCGAGCATGCTCGGACACAGGAGCTGGCTGGGTACATTGATCGTCACGGCCGGCGGCTCCTCCTCGACAGCGGTACTCTCGACCTCGAAACGGATCGTCACCGGAAGCAGACCCGCCCCGCACGGAACCGCGATCTCGATGTCGATGTTTTCGGCTGACAGTCCCGTAGCGTCCGCTTCGCTGAGCACGATCGCGTCGTTGACCGCTCGAATCGAGTACGGCACCCCGTCGACGACGAACTCCGCCAGAACGTGCATGGCCCCTCTGGGGAAGCCTTTGCTCACCGAAGGGGCCTCGGCGATCCCGAAGGCGGGTTGAAGCAAGCTGAGCTCGACCTCTTCGACATCGACCGAGAAGCTGCTGCGGTCCGGGCAGATCCCCGTCACCTCCGTGCTCGTGCTCCCCGACAGCTCCAGCGACCCGAGATAGAAGGGACACGTCCCCCCGTCGGTGCACGAGGAATAACCCGCCGTACCCGACAGCGCCATCGATGCACTGTCGGTCGGGGTGATGAACGTGACCTTGGTGTTCGAGCCGCCGAGCGTGACCTCGTACTCCTGTCCCCGGCCCAGCATCTCGGTCGCCGGAGTGGGCCGATCCGGGCGAGCGGCGCACAAGCGCTCGTCGAACGCCAAACAACAGTCGCCCTCCAGCGAACACGACAATGTCTCCGAGGAGAAGATCCCGCTTCCGTCCACTTGGCCAGCGGCGATCCGATGCTCAGAGCCGATGTTGGTCGTACTCACCACGCTCGGGGTCTCGAACGCACCAATCGAGTCACAATCGGCCGCGATGTGCGGGTCGTCGCTCCACTCGAGCTCGCAGGCTCGGACGCACAGCGCCTCGACCCAGTCGAGCTCCCCGGCCGTCGGATTCTGCGCGTCGTCGATCCACCCGGCCGGCGTATGCACGATCCAGCCGTCCCAACTCGACTGGCCCGGCAGAGCGACCGACGGAAGGTCCACTTCGTTCGTCACGATGTCCCCCGAGTCGCACTCGGGATCCCACCATGGAACCGGCTCGGCCTCGCAAGACGTCTCGATCGCCGTCAACGTGAGCGGGTCGGCCTCGCACTTCCATCCGACCTTCCCTGTCCCGCACCTTGCACTCGCCGGGTCCAGCGGATCACGCGTCAGCTCGATGCTGTCGAGCATCGCCCGGTGATAGACGGCATCGTCGTCGAAGTAGACGCGGATCGCGGTGACGAGCCCGGTGGCCAACGTCCCCTGATCACAGAAATCCGAGAGCGGGAAGCGCACCGTCCGCATGTACTGACTCGCGCTGCACTCTCCCATGAAGATCGTGACCCCCGTCTGGGGATCCACGCTCACATCGCTCTCGAGGATCGCCGACTCCACCCCGCCTTCGCTGAGGATCTCCACTCGGACGGTGAACGCGTCGTCGTTCGCCGTCGTAATACATGACTGCGTGCTCGGAATCTCCACCAGATTGCCTATCCGCAGCGACAAGTAGGAGTAATCGGCCAGGTCGACGACCGCGCGACCGTCCTCGTCCACGAGCGACCACTCGACGTACCCATCGGGTGCAGCGTCCCCCCACTCCACGAGGAGCGCCGATGTTTCGTGCCGATCGTAGTCGAGCGCGGGGTCGTCGGTCAGCGCGTCGGCTGGACCGTGGCACACGAGCTCGGTATCGAGCCCGGACACGATCACGTCGGTGCCCGCGGTCGACTCCGACAGCGGACCGGCGTCCTCGTCCAGGCAGTTGCGGTCGGTGACGCCCGAGCGGTGTAGCGTGTCCACCACGAACCGGCTCGACCCGGCCTTCTCGATGCCCTGGGTGTAGTCCGCGTAGATCAGAGGCCGTTCGCCCGCGTCCTCGTACTGAGGGTCGATCCCACTCCACAGCGTTGCCTCCTGGAGATCGGGATCCTGGTCGGGGAAGTCCGATTCCACAGCGTCATAACGCATGGGCGTCATCAGCGCTTCACGCGCGGTGTCCGATCCGAACATCTGCCAGCGCAGGAAGCTCGAGACGTAGTACGGACCAGCTCTCTCGGCGATGAGCTCGCCTACGGTGGACAAGCCCGAGGTCCCACCAAAATCGTTGTGCCGCACGCCGAAAACCCAGACGAGCAGCTTGTCGAAGGGGGTCAACGTCGAGGGATCGCTCGTCACCGCATCGTCCTCGGGCACCATCACGTCATAGGCAGAAATCGAGTCCCCGTTCGTGTCATCGTCGATCGCCCCCTGGATGGCCAGGAACGGCACGGACTTGTCCACATCGTCGATCGTGATGTTCGTCGACGTCCTGTCT
>CAZYSW010000766.1:0-2539 GCA_964650105.1 uncultured Nannocystaceae bacterium | reverse complement strand
GGGGTCCTTGCCGCCCCCGCTCCCCTTGCCGGGGTCTTTGCCGGGGTCCTTGCCGGGGTCCTTGCCGCCCCCGCCGCTGGGCGTCTTGCCGCCGGGGTCCTTGCCGCCGCCGGGGTCCTTGCCACCGCCGGGGTCCTTGCCGCCGCCGGGGTCCTTGCCACCGCCGGGGTCCTTGCCACCGCCGGGGTCCTTGCCACCGCCGCCATCCTTGCCGCGCACGAGGTCGTCGGGGTTGGGGTTGATCGAGGGCGGGCGACCGCCTTGGCCTCCGTTTCCGTGACCTGGACCCCCACCCGCGCCCGGAAGCGTCGGAATCACGGGCGCCTTCGGTCCCTTGCCGAGGCCACCGAGGCCACCGCCGGGCAGGTCCTTGGGGATCTGCGTGGGCATGTGGTTGTGCGGGGAGTCGGGCATCTTCGGGCCCGAAGGCGAGTTGGGCACCGCCGGTTTCTGGAGGGTGTTGGGCGAGCCGCCCGGGAGCGTGGGTTGGTTGGGCCCGGGTGCCTTCGGTGCCGGTTGCTTGGTCGTCGGGGCGTTGGGCGCCGGTTGCTTGGTCGTCGGGGCGTTGGGCGCCGGCTCCTTCTTCGTCTGGGTCTTCTTGTACTTCCTGCTCTGTTTCGCCTTCGGTTTGGCAGCGGTTTCGACGGCTGCGTGGGCCGTCGTCGAAATCGAAACGGGCGCCGCGTACAGCACGGCGACGGTCAGCAGGCGATAGGTCCAAAAACGATGCATGGCTCGGTCCTCGGGGGGGCTTAGGCGGCTCGGCAACGCCGCGCGACGGGGGAGTACCACCGAGCGCCGAGACGTTCCACCGAGGCGACGGCTTGCCGCAGTGCAACTTCGTCGCTCGTGCTTCGGGCTCGCGCTCGCCGAACGTTCGTGCGCCGCCGAAATCGAGGCCGCGTCGTCACGCTGGAGCCACGCGCGCTGGCGCAGGATCTCGGAGCAAGCGAGTGTGCTCACGAACACGCGACGTGTCGGGCGAGCACGTCCAGCACGACTCCTGGATCCGATTGCCCACGCCCATGGTCGCCATGGTCGGTCTCGACCATTTCGTCGGCATGCCGGGCGAGGCCGTCGATTCGCATCGGAGCCGACCGAGCGAGATCCGTCGCGGACGATCGGGCGCCAGGCGGGGCCGCGGGTCATCGCGGACGATCGGGCGTCAGGCGGGGGCGGCCGCGGGTCGTCGCGCGTTGACCTTCCGCGGCTTGGTCGGCGCCGGCTTGGGCCACGGGCGTCGTCGACCGCGTTGATCGCTGAGCGCCCAGGCCGGAGCGCAACGCGAGACCGACAGCAGCAGTCCCACGGCCACCATGCTGGTCAGGAGCGAAGAGCCGCCGTAGCTGAGAAAGGGCAGGGTGATGCCCTTGGCCGGAATCACCTCCAGGACGACCGCCATGTTGACGACCGCCTGCAGGCCGAACAGTGCGCTGAGCCCCGCGGCCAGGTAGGTCCCGAAGCGGTCGGACGCGTCGCGGGCGATGGTCAGGCCGCGCCACACCAACAGCAACATCAAGCCGATCACCACGAGGATTCCCACCAGGCCCAGCTCCTCGCCGACGCTGGCCAGGATGAAGTCGGTGTGGTTTTCGGGCAGGAACCCGAGCTTCTGCTTGCCGTTGCCCAGACCCAGCCCCCAGGTGCCGCCCGAGCCGATGCCGATGAGCGCCTGGTGCACCTGGTATCCGTCACCGCTGAGAAAGTCCTCCAGGCGGCCGCGGCGGTAGTCCACGCCCAGGATCTGCTGCCACACGATCGGCGCGGCGATCATCACCGCCGCCACCACGTACGACAACCGCGTGCCCGCGACGAACAGCATGATCAGGGTCAACGCCCCCATGAGGATCGTCGTCCCGAGATCCTTCTCGAGCAAGACGAGCAGCATGGTCAGGCTGGCGACGACCATCACCGGCAGAAAGCCGCTCTTGAACTTGCGGATCCGTTCGCCTTGTCGGGCCAGCGTGGCGGCCAAGAAGACGGCGAGCGTGACCTTGGCCAGTTCGCTGGGCTGCAGCCCGAATCCCGCGAAGCGGATCCAACGACGCGCGCCGTTGATCTCGTCGCCCACCACGAGCACGGCGATCAACAGGGCCATCGCGAACAACATCAGGTGGGGTGCGAACCGACGCAGCACGCGGTAGTCGATCCGCGAGATCGCCAGCATCAGCAGCAGCCCCACCCCCAAAAAGAGCGCCTGACGGACGAGGAAGTACTCCCACCGGCCGTACAGCGTGTGGCCCAGCCAGCTCCCGCTGCTGTAGACCATCACCAACCCCAACGCCGACAGGGCGATGGCGGCGAAGAACAGCCACGGATCCATCGGCCGGCTGCGATCGCTCTCGCTCCGGGCCGCCTCCTCGACGGCACCGCCCGAGCTCACGATTTCCGCGCAGGGCTCCGTGCTCACGCCCGAACCGTAGGCAAATCCCGCCCCCGAGCGCCAGAATTCGGCACGGGGCCGCATCCCGCGGCGCGGACGGCTGCGGAAAAGGCCCTTGCCCGCCACGGAGCGACGGCTCGCGCTCCCCACGTGAAG